>NZ_JACJQU010000011.1 GCF_014696825.1 Anabaena sphaerica FACHB-251
CAATTATTCGAGCAACTTACTTTTGACGAGGTGATATCTATCTCATCTTATAACTTTATTCTCGAAGCTCTTTTCTATGCAGCTTCATATTAACTTGGTATTACACATAGATTTTCGATACAACTCATCTGTTTTTGGGTTGTTCATTTTTTGTATCTTTGGTAACGGAGTTGAGAGGCGTTTTCAGTAAAACTCAATCGATATAAAGCACAAGTATCTGCATTTTCAGTAAGTGGTAGAGATGTTGGCTATTTTCATCTTTTAGCAGCCATTTCCATAATTTTTCCAGCAGTAGCGTCAGGATAACTTCTAGAGATTTGTTGAGTAGTTGGGTGGTTACAGTTTCTAGCATTGCGTTGCGATTGCCTCAGTAAGAATTTATTTTGTATTTACGCCTTTCTAAAATCCCTCGAATCCTGTATTTACAAGGCTTGCTGGATGTGTGAGTTATGTAATCGCTATGTGTGACTTTTGCTAACGGCGCTACAATTGTGTCAAAATTGCTAAGTAAAACATGGTTAAGCGATCGCTTCAGGCTTCTCAACAAGGGATTGAAAAGGCAAAATTAGCTTTAATTGACAAATTTGGGACACAGCAAAAGCTTGCTGATGCACTAGCGGTAACTCGTCAACCAATCAGTAAGTTTTTCAATGGAAAGACAGTTGATAATGAGTTATTCGTGCGGATATGGGAAAAATTGGGATTAAAGTGGCAAGAAACGTCTGAAAATCAACAAATTGAAGTTAAGGCAAGTTCAGAACAAGACTCTGAAATAGATGTTCTAGTCCAAGAAATTCGTGCATTGGTAAAACCCCATATCAAAGAAAAATGTGGAACTATGCGCGTTTTAGATATGGCGCAACCGATAGAGTTAACTGGTGAGAGGGGTATTTATACAAATGTCAATATTTTGCAGAAACTCAACCGAAGTAGAAGAATAGAAATTGCTGAACTTTTACGTAGAAAGAGCAAGGGGAATCTATTCTTTTTCGCATCTGACATTTCATGAGTATTTTACAGCCAAGGAAATTGTTGCTAATTCTGCTTGGGATAGTTTAGTCGAACATATCACAGAAATACGCTGGAGGGAAGTATTTTTACTTACGGTAATGATGCGTAAAGCTGATGATTTAGTGTTGTTGATGAAACAAAAAATTGATGAAATAGTTGCTAAAGATGAAAAAGTATTAATTTTCTTTATTTGGCTTTTCCAAAAATCTCTTTCTGTTAAATGTTACGGAAGATTAGTCGAAACAAGAATATTTTTTTTACATTTAGAGTATATTAATAATTTTCAGTTTTTTACTAGCGATCAACACTTTGAATTAGCTGATTATTTTAATGTTCATACTCAGGTTGATCACTGGATTATTGATAAAACTGAATGTGGACTTAATAATTCATATTATTTTTTTCTGGATTTTTATCATTATAATAATAGCTTCTCTCCCAATGATGCTATTTTTCAAGATATTGATGAACTTATCAGCTATGAGCCTATTTTAGAACTAAAAGAAGTATTAGAAAAAATTAAGAATGAATTACCTGATCCCAAGCAAGAAAAAGCAAAATTTCAAGAATTATGCGGAGAAAATAGTAATAGATGGTGGACAGAAATAAGGTATAATGTATCTAAATATCATAATATTTTTCATGACTGGCAGTTCAGTGATGAGCAAGATGAACTATTGCTTCAGTATTACTCTGCTAATTTACTACTTATGGATTGCCTAAATAGCGATTGTTATGTCAGCCGCGAAGTTAGACAATACATTGAGGATACTTTACTGTTACCGATAAGTGAAATAGAAAAGAGAAAGAAACAATGATGTTGTGCGTAATTAGAAGCTAATTAGGAAAATGAGTTAGGACGTTTTATCTATTTAACTTTCAGCAGCAATATCATTTAAGAGTTGCTGAAATTCATATTCAGAAAGAATCATTTTTTATGAAATTGTTATTAATGCATATGAATTATTAATTTTTTACTGCATTAATAACAATATTTTAAAGTGATGGTAATAATTGATCAAATTCAGAAAGTGAAGGAATTGATATCGCTCTTTTTAAGAGTGTTTTCAATACAGATAAATCATTGATATTATTCACCGCATCAATTATAGATGTTGGTATTTCACCAAATCGTGTTTCCAAGACTTCAATCACGCTATCTTGACTTGTTTGAAGAACTCCTAACTGACGACCTTCTTCAATTCCCTCTTCAATTCCTTCTTGTTTAGCTAGTCTTTCAATACTGGTTACATAGCGCATTTTCCTTGCCTCTTCGTAACTTTTGATTTCTGTTTTAAAACTAATTGCCAGTTCTTCAGGTAAGACCATTATCCAGTCAATAAACCGGAACAATTGTCTGATATCTTGCCGACTGAAACCGCTTTCTAAGAGTAATCTGACTAAACTTAATTTCCACTGTAATCTATTTTCAGGACTGCGTTTAGTGGATTTACTCTTTAAATGTGCCATCACAACGATAGCAAAAGGGTTCTTGCTTGTTTCTAGACTTGACCAGGATGGTTCATAATCTAATAATTTAGCAATAGGAAATTCTAGACTAACTCTACACCCTCCTAATTGATAATTATAACTAGATGGTCGCCAGTTTGCTTCTTCATCTGCTAAAACTGCCAAACTAATCACGCGCTTTTGATGACGGTCAAACAAGCGGTAATTATATGTATACATTCTTTGAGTAAATGCACTGTCATATTGTCCTTGGACTTCTACATGAACCAAAACCCAAGCTTCTTCTCCATCCAGTAACCAAACTTTAGTAACTTTATCAACTAAACGTTTACCAATTTCTGCATCTGGTTCTAGTTGATGTAGTTCTTTATCTAAAAATTGATAGGGACGGTTCCAGTCGATTTCTTCATAAGCTAAAGGAAAGAAAAATTCTAAAAATCTATTAAAATAGAGTTCTATAATTTCTTTCCAAGGACTATCATAATCAGTAAATTGTTCAGCCATAAACTAAAACAAAAAGTATCTTTGTGCCATTGGTAAAACTGTTGCTGGTTCACAGGTTAATAACTCTCCATCTGCGCGAACTTCATAGGTTTCTGGGTCTACTTCAATATGAGGTAAAGTATCATTTAATTTCATATCCTGTTTAGTAATTTGACGAGTTCCAGAAACAGCAACAGCTGATTTTTTCAAACCTAACTGTTGGGGAATTTCTCTTTCTAAACTTGCTTGAGAAACAAACGTTAATGATGTTGCGTGACGCGCACCGGCAAAACTGCCAAACATGGGACGGGAATGTACAGGCTGAGGTGTGGGTATACTAGCATTAGCATCACCCATTTGTGACCAAGCAATCATTCCCCCTTTAATGACTATTTCTGGTTTTACGCCAAAAAATGCAGGTTGCCATAAACACAAATCTGCTAGTTTCCCTGCTTCCACAGACCCCACATATTGAGAAATACCATGTGTAATTGCTGGGTTAATTGTGTACTTAGCAACGTATCTTTTCGCCCGTAAATTGTCTGCATTGCTATCACCAGCAAGACTTCCGCGTTGTACCTTCATTTTATGTGATGTCTGCCAAGTACGAATTATGACTTCACCTACACGCCCCATTGCTTGGGAATCGGAAGCAATCATACTAAACGCGCCTAAATCGTGCAGAATATCTTCAGCAGCGATGGTTTCTCGACGAATGCGAGACTCAGCAAAAGCGACATCTTCGGGAATTGCAGGATCTAGGTGATGACATACCATCAACATATCTAAATGTTCATCTAGGGTGTTGAGGGTGTAGGGACGAGTGGGGTTAGTGGAAGATGGTAAAACGTTGGTTTGTCCACAGACTTTGATGATATCGGGTGCGTGTCCTCCTCCTGCGCCTTCGGTGTGGTAGGTGTGAATGGCACGATGTTTAAAAGCAGCAATGGTATCTTCCACAAATCCTGCTTCGTTCAAAGTATCAGTGTGAATTGCTACTTGTACATCATATTCATCAGCAACGGTGAGACAGGTGTCAATGGTTGCGGGAGTAGTTCCCCAGTCTTCATGGAGTTTTAAGCCTATTGCACCTGCTTGGATTTGTTCTATTAGTCCTTGGGGTTGACTGGTGTTACCTTTGCCTAAAAAGCCGATATTGACGGGGAAAGCGTCGGCTGCTTGCAGCATTCGGTACATATTCCAAGGGCCGGGAGTGCAGGTGGTGGCGTTTGTACCTGTTGCTGGGCCTGTTCCTCCACCGATCATGGTAGTAATTCCAGATGCGATCGCTACTTCAATTTGTTGAGGACAGATAAAATGGATGTGGGTATCTATTCCCCCCGCAGTCAAAATCATTCCCTCACCGGCTAAAGCTTCGGTTCCAGGTCCAATAATGATATCTATGTTGTCTTGAATATAGGGATTTCCGGCTTTACCAATTTTGTAAATTTTGCCGTTTTTGATGCCGATATCGGCTTTCACAATACCCCACCAATCGAGAATCAAAGCATTAGTAATTACTAAATCTACTGCACCATCAGCATTAGAAATTGGAGATTGTCCCATCCCATCCCTGATGACTTTTCCTCCACCAAATTTCACTTCGTCGCCGTAGGTTGTAAAGTCTTGTTCAACTTCAATAAATAATTCTGTGTCAGCTAGTCTGATGCGATCGCCTACTGTTGGTCCATAGGTTTGGGCGTAGGCTTGGCGGTTCATTCTGTAGGGCATATTTTTATCCTTTTTTGTATCACGCAGAGGCGCAGAGGCGCAGAGAGAAGTTTAGAGTTTTCCGTTTATTTTGTTGTTGAATCCGTAGATTTGGCGGCTACCGACTAGGGGAATAAGGGTGATTTCTTTTTCGTCTCCTGGTTCAAATCTGACTGCTGTTCCTGCGGGAATATCTAATCTCATTCCTCGCGCTTTTTCTCTGTCAAAATCTAGGGCGTTGTTGACTTCGTAAAAGTGAAAGTGTGAACCAACTTGAATTGGTCTGTCTCCGGTGTTTGCTACTATTAATTGGGTGGTGGGACGATTTGCATTGAGTTCGATTTCACCAAGTGGTGTGATTATTTCGCCTGGTATCATAATTGTATTTCTCCTAATTTAAAGATTTTCTAAAAATTGTACAAAGGGTTGGAAAGCTTGTGGACATCTTGCTGCTATATCTTGATATCTTGCACTTCCTAATATTCTTGGCGCATCTATAGATTCTTTATAACGTTTACCATAGTTTTTGAATATCTCCTCTACTATTCTTTTAGGTGGAACGTCATGATTTTGATCTTCAACAGGTATTGTCCATGTTTTTGGTATGGTATTAATGCCAAGTATACTTGATAATTCACTTTCAGCAGCTAAAATTAATGCTTCTAAATCATGTTTAAAGCAGAAAATTTTAAAGCGTTCTTTTAACCGATGATCATTAATTCCTTTGTTGTGTAATGCTTGTTCAAAATTATTAAAAATTCCTTGTGCTAATTCTGCCACTGTTTCATGAGGAAAACCTTTATTTTTAGGATATAAATCTGGTATAATTACTACAGTCGAATTTTGCTGATTTTTAAGAATATTAATTGCTCTAATTGGAGTTTGAGTTAATAAATCTTTTTTAGCATCTCCACCTCTACTATTATCATTGCCTTTAACCGCAAAAAATTCAATACTGATACCCTGGTTTAGTTTCTCTTCAATTAATTGTGCTAGTAATGCTTCCATTGCTGATTTATCAGATGTCCCCTCAACATAAACTAAAATTCTCATGTAAGTCTCTCTAGTCATGGAAGTCTCTCTAGTTCATCGCTACGGTGTAATTGTTCTAATTCATCTGAACCAAAATCATTAAGCATATCAATTAAAACTGGAGAATTTCCAGGTTTAATAAATTTTGCTTCTCCTGTTTCTTTTCTGAGTACAGCAATTTGAGAAATATCAAACTGAGTCAGAAAGTAAGAAGAGTGAGTCGCTAATAAAATTTGTGTCCGTTCAGATGCTTTTTCAAATAAACCAGCTAGAACCGGAAGTGTACGGGGATGTACACCTTGATCTGGTTCATCAATACAAATTAAAGATGGTGGATTTGGTTGTACACATAAACAAATCCAACAAATTAACCGTAAAATTCCATCTGATAAGTCAGCTAAACTTAATTCTTGATTAACTCCTGATTCTTGCCAAAAAGCGATGACTTCTCCAGGTCCACCACGTGCTTTTACTGTTAAACCTTTAAACCCAGGAATGACAGAACGTAAATGTTGTTGTAGTTCATCAAATGCTGTTCTATGTTCAGTCATTAAAGAAAAGAGAACCGAACTTAAATTACCTGCATCTTCATGTAAAATAGGTTCTTGTTCCAGGGGAACTGATTTACGAATTTTATCATTTGCTATGTTGAAGGAACTATAAAATCTCCAATCACGAATATATTCACGTAAGTTATATAATGCTTCTAGTGATGGATTTGTCATTGCACTCAAGGTTAGTTGATTATGACGTTTTAAAGCAATATCTTGTTGTATGGCTGGTTTGATTTTGACTTGTGTAAATCCTGTTTCTCCAGGTTCTCGAATCACACCTTTATTACCTCGAATATCCATATATATGTATGGATTAGGGTATATATCACTAAAAGGTTGAGATGATTCTACCCGTTCATAGGAAACTTGAGTTCGACCAACCGGACCCATCAGTTCCCCTAAATATCTAATACCAACTGGACGACCTGTATCAATTTCAATATTCCATTGGAATTTTTCTGGTCCTGGAATATGAAAAATCTGTTGACCAATAGAACCAGGAACTATTTCAGGAGGTATATCTTGATAAAGACTATCTCGCAAAAATTTGAGAAATTCAAACAAACTTGATTTACCAGCACCATTAGCACCAACAATAATTTCTAGCGGTTCTAACTGTGCTGCAAAATTCCTGAAAGGTCGATAACCTTGAATATTGATGGATTTTAATCTCATATTATTTGTTAATTGGTAATTTTTCTGTTCTTACTCCTTTTATACTATCTAATAGGATTATGCACAGTTACTAACTTAGTTCCATCAGGAAAAGTTGCTTCTACCTGCACTTCATCAATCATTTCAGGAATACCTTCCATGACATCATCACAATTTAATAGGGTTGTACCATAACTCATTAATTCTGCCACCGTTTGTCCATCTCTTGCACCTTCCAAAATCGCAGCAGAAATAAAAGCAACTGCTTCTGGATAATTTAATTTCAAACCTCTATTTTTTCTTCTTTCTGCTACCAAAGCCGCAGTAAATATTAATAACTTGTCCTTTTCTTGCGGTGTAAGTTGCATTCTTATCTCCTCTGTGTACTCTGCGTCTCTGCGATTCGTTTAAATTTGCCAGACTCTAGGTATACAATTACCACGATTTAACAACGATACTCGTAAAATTTGCCAAATATTTGTAAACCAACTTCTGACTTCAGATGTAGAATTCCCACGATATCGACACAAAAATCCATGTTCTAAACGAGTTACCCCAGCATCAGAGTTTTGAACAATTGAAGAACGTGCTTGTTTAATAATTTCCTGAGATATGGGAAAACCAACCCATAGGAAACTACCAACAACCGGGTTTCCTGCTAACCCGTGGGGACTGTGAAATACTTCTTCGCTACCAGGTAAATATTGCCTATCAATCCATAATGGGATATTATTTTGCCAGATTTCCGTGTGCGATCGCATCTCTCCCTGTACAAATTTCTCCCCTCTGGCACTTCTACCAAATCTCGTAATTTCCCACCCCAGAAAACTGCTTCCCGTAGCTAATTCTACCCGCACATCTTGGCGATAAACCGCACCATTAAATAAAATAGTTTCTTGGGGTAAATACTCTAAACAAGCCCCCTCATCAACTTGAATATTTACAATTTGTCTTGCTGGTAAACCGTTACTGCGATATATTTTACTAGCAGCAGCAGTAGTAATTAATACTTTTGTATCTGCTTGCAGGTGAATTTGGGAAGATAAGCTATCTCCTCCCACCACACCCCCAGCAGTGTGTAAAATCACACTATGACATATTTGTTCACCCTCTGGGTAAAAAGGACGTTGAATCTTGAAAGGTGCTTGGTTGTGATTGTAAATTAACTGTGTGGAATCTTGGCGTTTAGCATAAACTAAATTCAGTTTACCATGCCAGTTTTTATCTATTTGGGTGTTATAGGTCATTTATTAATAGTGTCAAGTTTAACTTGCTTTTACCTATAATTTAGCATGATTTTTTCGCCAAAATCACATAATCATCTAAGCTATAGTGAGTTTGATATTTTTGACCAAAATACTTTTGCAAAATTGCAGTCATAGACAACTGCTTTGGTAGTTTATCTTTAGCAAATTTACCAAATTCAGAACTAGTTAAAGGTTTTCTTAAAGCAGTTGAAGTTAGATATTTATACCAAACTAATTCTAAATCAAGTTCTCCTAGAAATTTATCGACTACATTCTTTTCCTGTTCTTTATCTTCAACTTGAACAGCGTCGTAAGCCTTAAATAACTTCTTATCTTGGACAATTAGCAGCACATAACCTTGAGCTTTAAGGCAATTTGCAAATATTTGTTTATAAATATTATTAGCTTGAATTCTTTTAGAGTTATCTGCAAAAAACAATGAGACACAACAATAAAATCAAAAAACTCTGTAGGTATATTACTAGATTTGGCATCCCACGAAAATATGTCAGCAGTAACAAAGCGAAAGAAAGTATTTACAGGAGTTATCCGTGACTCAATATATTTACGCCAAAACTGAAGTCCTCGATACTGAAAAGCATCTTGTTTTTCTAAAGAATAGTAAGATAAGTGCATTTGAGGTATGTCGAAGAAGTTGCTACAACTCTGGAATAACAAAGCCAAACCGTAAGCACTTGTTCCAGGACCCGCTGCAATATCAAGAATATTAAACTTAGTGGAAAGTAAACCATCTTGATAAATAAGAAACCAAGCTAAATATAGACAATATACATTTTCTAAAAAGTATTTCATGAAATAGACATGAGGAGTCAGACTAAAACGGTAGTCTGGGTCTTGTCCAATTTTTAAGCTATTAAGATCCTCAACAGCATCTTCTAATCTCATCGCTAGTTGTTGCTCAGGAATTTTACTAAATTCTGCTTGCAGATATTCAACTAGTTTATCTTCTAATTCATCAAATATTTTTTGATGTATTCCTGTTGATTGTAGCTTATATTCATCATGTTTCACCAATTTAAAAGTATTATATATATAGTTAATAAATTCAGCATCTGGCGTTAATAGCAAATTTTTTATTTGCTGCGATGCTTGTTGAAATTTCTTACTTAAACTAGCTATTTCTTTTTTATAATCAAGGTGACTACGTTCAAGTTGCAGCTTATCTCTAAAAAGTTTTTCTAACCATGAAAATTTTGCACCAGATTTTTGAATAGCTTTTAATATTGAGATTGCCCGTCCGATATCACCACGCTGTAATGCTGATTTAAATTGTTGACTGCGCCACCAATTGACCAAAATATTACTCATAGCCAAAACCATCTTTTCCTTCTTTTATTTCCACTCCTGAAAGCCGAGAAAGTAATTTCTCTTTAAATCTTATATAATTGTATTTTCCCTGGTCATACCACCAACTATATTTATGCTTAAATTCTTCAGCTTCTTGACGAGTTGATGCTACAAGAGAGCGACTATCACTTTTGTGAAAATCCTGAATTACCACTCTATCAGCAATTGCTAATCTCTCAATAAAATCATCTTCATCATTTACTAAAGTCGGCAGTAGTGGTGTAACAGTAATAGAAATTTTGGGAATAAAACCTTTAGAACTATCAATACTTTGCTTGATTTTATTGATAGCATTAAATCTAGCTTTAATACTAGGTGAACGAGGTTCAAAATCCTTTCGTACTGCTTCGCTTCCCGTCGTAATACTCATATTAATTCGCAGCCTTTGAAATCTTTGTAAATAATCAATATCTCTAGTAATAATCGGACTACGAGTTTGAATTACTAGAGTTGGACGATAATCAAGCATCACCTCTAATAAACTACGAGTTAATTGATGTTTAGATTCCAAAGGTTGATAAGGATCTGTTACACTACTCATGTAAATCCTGGGAGGCTGATTCGGATTTTTTCTATACCATTTTTCTAATTCTTTTCCCAAAATTTTAGCCGCATTTTCTTTGTAAATTACCCATTTACCCCAATCTTTTCGCATTTGAGTATTGGGGCTAAATGCAGCAGCATAACAATAACTACATCCATATTGACAACCCCGATAAGGATTGAGAGTAAAATCATAAGCAGCAATAAAACCAGTCGCTTTTGTTAGTAGTGATTTAGCATTTTGGAAATAAACATTGGTATCACCAAACTGTTCATTTACAAATCTGCTTGGTGTTTGTTCCTTATATTCATCTTGTAGTTTGGCCATATTTAAACTTGCTATTAGCTTAAATATAGGATAATCATATTCCAGATTACTCCATATTTAAATTTTACTTGATTACAAACGTATATTTACTTAAATTATAAAAATCACTAATTACTAAATAAATTTTTTATGGGTGGTTTGGTCATTTGGGATATATTAAGTTGACTTAGGATTGTAACTTTTGCACACTTTCAGGCAAAAATAGAATTATATCCCTTGAAAGGTGTCCCTCTACCAGGAACTATGACAGCTAAAGTAATTAGTGTTTGCAACCTTAAGGGTGGAGTTGGCAAAACCACCCTCGTCATGGCCTTAGCGGAGTATTTAGCCGGAGATACCATGTATGGTAAGCGGGTACTTACTATTGACTTAGACCCTCAGAGTAATCTAACTAGCGCCTTGATGTCAGAAGAAGTCTGGGAATGGCAATATAATCAAAAGGGGTTGACATTACCTTTTCTCTTGAAAAATGCTGATTATTTTTTAGAACAGGGTAAGAGTCAAAAATTTATAGTCAAAGAGGAAGTTTCCAATGTCAGAAATAAAAACTCATTTAATTGTCTACATTTAATTCCTAGTAGTCCCAGATTATTTGAAGTCCAGGAATACTTACCAGCAAATGCGGTGGCAATTCTACATAACATTATCAATCCTTTAATAGAAGAATACGATTATATTCTCATCGATTGTCCGCCGAGTATCAATAATGTGATCAAAAGTGCCTTTTATGCCAGTGATTTTTGTTTAATTCCTTGTGTACCTAGCCGAATGTCAATTAACGGCTTAGAACTTTTGTTAGAACAAATTTCACAATTTAAGAAAGATTACGAACATAAAATTAGTACCATTGGCACTTTGATTTCTCGTTATAATGGTACTGTTGCCCAAACACACAATTTGAATTTTATTATTGTTAATCCCTTTTTCCCGCCAACTTTTGCAACGAGAATACCAGAAAGAGCGAAAATTGCTGAAGGTTTAGATTTTCATCATCCATTAACCTATAAACAAAAATATGGTGATGGACATGAAGTAATGATTGAACTGACCAAAGAATTTATGCAAAGAGTCGATAGTAGTAACGTTTATGCACCGCTTATGGCTAGTTTGTTGTAAGTGTTGTTTGAGTTAAGGAAACTTTTGCATCAACTAATTTTAAAATAGGTAAAAATCCTGTCAATCCTTAAATCCTGTCAATCCTGATTCAGACAAAATATCATACTTCGTGAAGCATACTAAACCGACTGGGAATTAATTCCCAGTCTAAGAGCGAAAGTCTGTTAAAACAGACTAAAATAATTTTGTATTTGTTAATAAATTCAATATCCTGTAAATCCTTAAATCCTGGATATCCTGATTCAGACAATTATTTTTCAAACACTCTTCACCCTAATCAAACCACGGTCAAAAACACGGTTATCAGTACCAATACCACTCACCTCAATTCTATCTGCATACACATCATAAGCCGCAAAACTTAAATTACTTGTAGAATATTCAGTCCACACAGAACGACCTACAGGACGATTTCCCGCACCAGCACCACAAATTAAATAAGTCGTACCATTAATAGAACGAGTCCGTTCATAGTGATGTTCATGACCATTAATATAAAGCTGCACACCGTATTTTTGAAATAAAGGCGTAAACGTCTTAATAAAATTCGCATTACTCCCATAAGCACCAGAAGCATAAATTGGATGATGACCAAATACCACCTTCC
Organism: Anabaena sphaerica FACHB-251; assembly: GCF_014696825.1. NCBI lineage: Bacteria > Bacillati > Cyanobacteriota > Cyanophyceae > Nostocales > Nostocaceae > Anabaena > Anabaena sphaerica. The sequence continues at coordinate 12,124 of NZ_JACJQU010000011.1, forward strand.
AAGCAGCTTTACTTAAACTTAATTCCTTCTCTAACCAAATTAGCTGATTTTTCCAGTCAGCATTACCATTAGTATCTAAACCAAAAAACTGCACATTCTCCCGAATAAATGTATAGTATCGTCCCGTCATATTAAAGCCAGGATAATTTACCTGTGGAACACCATTATCAGTTCTAATATCGTGATTACCTAAACAAGCGTGAAATTTCACATCTTTTTTGAGCAAAGATTGATAAGGACGCTCAAAAACTGCCCCTATTTTCTCAATTTCGCCATTGTTATAAATATTATCTCCAGCTAAAATAACTAAATTGTAGGGATTTTTCTGATGATAAAAATTCATCGCCCTAGCTACAGCGTACTGTCCTTTAGCACCCGTTCCCGTATCAGCAACAGACACAAAACGCAAGAACAAATCCTTTGGGTTTAAATTTCCAGCTATGGCGGTTTCTACAAAAGGATTATCAGCATTTTTATAGGCTAACTTCCAACCGAAAAATCCTGAACCAATCGCACTAAGACTACCTAAAAATAAAAGTTGACGGCGTTTAAGTTTCATAAATCAATAACTTCAATAAATGACACAATAGACATCTCCGGTAATTAAATGTGCGTGGTTTGAAACCCTTGTAGAGACGTTCCGCCGGAACGTCTCTACCATATTTCCGGAGAGGTCTAATATATAGCATTCTGACTTCTAACTTCTGACTCCTGATATTGATTCATTAATCTGAGTGAAAGTTCCATGTCACAAGACAAGCGACGGAAACCAAGGGATGAGCAAGAAACTCAACCTTCCCCAAAACTCTACCAGCAAAACCCGCCAATTTGGAAGACGACAATAATTCAATTTTTGCGAGGAACAATAGGGTTATTAGAAAATACAGTAGTCAAACTGGAAACAGAACCATCTCCCACTACTGAAAAAAAACCTCATCTTTTAGAAAGGGTTTTGCGGGGATGGGATAGATTTTTACAGACATTCCGCTTGTTTTTACCATCAAAGGTTTCTAATAATGTATCAGATACAGTTTTGACGGGAATTCTAGCGGTAATTGCTGTGGTGATAGTTGGTACAACTACATTTCTAATTACCTCTAAACCTGCTGAAATAGCAACCCTTCCCCCAGTTGAGGAAGTTCCCTCATCTACACTACCAGAGGCGAAACCAGAACCAATTCCAACACCAACAGTAGAACCTGAACCAATTCCAACACCAACAGTAGAACCTGAACCAATTCCAACACCGACTGTAGAACCAGAACCAGAACCGATTCCAACACTAGAACCAGAACCAGAAAAGATTGTAGAATTGACACCGGAACAAGCTTTAATTGCAGCTATTGAAAATCAATTGACGGAAATTACCGTTCCCTTACAGCAAACCGGAGATGAAAATATTTCTGTCAACCTGATAAAATCAATTCAAGCCAATTTCCGTACTAGCGATTTAACCATTAAAATAAGTGATGATTGGTACATCTTAGAACCATCACAACAGCAACAATTAGCAGCGGATATATTACAACGTTCTCAAGAACTAGATTTCACTCATTTACAACTTTTTGATTCTCAAGATAAATTAATTGCACGTAGTCCAGTTGTGGGTAATGAAATGATAATCTTTAGTAAGCATTCAGGAGTCAGGAGTCATGACTAGCAGAATTTGTGGTCAAGAGTAACCATTGTTAAAGTTGCACATTATCAGATAAAATGAGTGATTTATCCGTTGAAAGACTCTGCTGTTATATATGTCTAAAACTTACACCGTTGAAATTCACCACCAAGGCACAATTCATACCTTGCAAGTTCCCGAAGATCAAGCTATCCTCACAGTTGCTCAAAATTCTGGTTTAGACTTGCCAACTTCGTGTGGTGCTGGTGTTTGTACCACTTGCGCTGGTCAGCTTATTGAGGGAACTGTAGACCAAACTGACGGTATGGGTGTAAGTCTAGAATTGCAAAAACAAGGTTATGTCCTACTTTGTGTAGCTAAACCCCGTTCTGATTTAAAAGTTGAGACAGAAAAAGAAGACATCGTTTATCAGAAGCAATTTGGTAAGTAAGTGGGCGTTAAAAAATATAATATAAACCTAACCCCCCAGCCCCCTTCCCTACTAGGGAAGGGGGAGTCAAAGCCTCTCCCCTGGTAGGGGAGAGGTTTGGAGAGAGGTTTTATATTTAATTGTGCCAAGTTACTTAAAGACTAGTAAACTGACTTTGGTAATGGGTAATGGGTAATGGGTAATGGGTAGTATATTTTTCCCAATCACAAATTACCAATTACCCAAAAATAGCTGTATTCTAGAAATAACCAAAACTCTATATTTTACAATCATGACCACTCATTTTATTACTGCCGAAATCGACTTACAAGAAACACCCACAGAATTACAAAAAGCTATTGAAGCGGAACTGAAAAAACAAGGTGAACCCCTGCGCTGGGCTGTTACTTCCGTTGATGCAGAACAGGAAAAAGCCACAGTAGAAGCAGTTGTTACCACAGCAAATGCTTAATAATTAAGATTAAGGCGTTGCTGAATGAGCATGAAAAAATTGAGAAATTTACAATTAGCAACTTTGTGCCTTTGCTCCTTTGCGCCTTTGCGCGAAACGTAATTTATAATGCCATCATGCAACGCCCATACACAGCGATTTTAATTGTACCTACTGGCATTGGAGCAGCCATTGGCGGTTATGCCGGTGACGCATTACCAGCAGCTAGAGTTATATCACAGGTGTGCGATCGCTTGATCACTCATCCCAACGTCCTCAACGGTGCAAGTTTATACTGGAATATCCCCAACGCCTTTTATGTGGAAGGATATGGTTTGGATAAATTTGCGGCTGGTGAATGGGGTTTACGTCCTGTCCATAGTAACCGCGTTGGTTTACTTTTAGACCAGGGAATTGAACCAGAATTAATGCTGAGACACCTGCAAGCCGCAGATGCAGCCAGAGCCACATTAGGATTAAATCTTACCAATCATGTAATTACAGATGCTCCATTAAACGTAGAATTACGCATATCTTCATCCGGCGCAAGTTGGGGAACTATTGGCAACCCAGATAGTTTATTACGGGCTGCGGAAATATTGATTAAAAAAGAGCAAGCAGAAGCGATCGCAGTTGTTGCCCGTTTCCCCGATAATATAGATAAAGAAGCAACGCAAAATTACCGTCATGGTAAAGGCGTAGACCCCCTAGCAGGCGCAGAAGCCGTAATTAGCCATTTATTAGTGCGAACCTTTCAAATTCCTTGCGCCCATGCTCCCGCCCTTGCACCAGCACCCCCAGAACCAGACTTATCCCCCCGTTCCGCCGCCGAAGAATTAGGTTATACTTTTTTACCATGTGTTCTTGTCGGCTTGAGCCGCGCTCCCCAGTTTATTGTCAACAGAGAATTTATCAATTCTTTACAAGCAGATATTTGGGCAGATCAAGTTGATGCTGTTATAGCACCAGCAAACGCTTGTGGGAGCAGCACCTTACTCAGTTTAAGCCAGAAGCAATGCCAGATCATTACAGTTACAGAAAATAAAACATTAATACAAGTTTCCGCGCCAGCGTTAGGAATCAAATCTATACAAGTAAACTCATATTTAGAGGTAGTAGGTGTTTTAGTCGCTCACAAAGCAGGTATTAATCCTTGGTCATTAGTCATTAGTCATTAGTCATTAGTCATTAGTCATTAGTCATTAATTATTCTCCCCTGCTCCCCTGCTCCCCTGCTCCCCTGCTCCTCTGCTCCCCTGCTCCCCTGCTCCCCTGCTCCCCTATTCCCCAGTCCCCATTATCTAAACGCCTGTGGTTGAACAAAAACAAGAACCAGAAATTCCTTACCTCACACGCACCCAAGTACTGGTGGCTATGGGGGCAACAGCGATTATTTTGTGGATAGTCGCCAAGCTGTGGTTGCGCTTTGGTAACTTTCCCCTGTTTAAGTTGTACTGGCAGCCCAGAGATTTATTTTTGGGTTTGGGGTTGGGTTTAGTCATCACTGTTTTCAGTGGTTTAGCTTATCGCTTTTCTCCTCCCTATCGTCAAAGTGCAGATTATTACCTAGAAATGGTACTTAAACCTTTAGCTTTACCAGACTTGATTTGGCTGGGGTTGTTACCGGGTTTAAGTGAAGAATTATTATTTCGCGGTGTCATGCTACCAGCTTTAGGTGCTGACCATGTAGCCGTTATTGTCTCAAGTCTTTGTTTTGGAGTTTTACACCTCAGTGGTTCCGAACAATGGCCTTATGTGATTTGGGCAAGTATTATCGGTATCATCTTGGCCTATAGCGCCTTATTGAGTGGCAACTTGTTAGTGCCAATACTGGCTCATATCCTCACAAATTGCCTATCTAGCTATTTGTGGAAAATCCGGCAATTATAGCCAGGTGACAGGTGACAGGTGACAGGTGACAGGTGACAGGTGACAGTAAAGATGGGGAGGTGGGGAGAAATAAATATTTACCTCCTGCCTTCTGCCTTCTGCCTTCTGCCTCCTAAAAAGATATTACACCCAGAAATTGTTTTAAACTTCTGGGTGTAACTAATAAACTTCTTACACTTCCCGATTTATCTTGTAAAAACGCTTAATAACTGGTTTTTTCCTTAGAAATCATCAACCAAAGAACTCAGGCGACTAATTACAGGGTCAACCTCTTGGGGAGTGGTATCGGTAATAAAAGCAGGATTGTTAACTACCTCTGCCGTTGGTACTGATGAACTTGCAGGCTGAATAGATCCTGCTTGATTGACCATAATTGCCAGTTGTGCCATTTGTTGACTAAGCTGCAATATCTGGCTTTCCATAGCCTGCAAACGATTGGATTCCTTAGCAAAAAAACGTTCCTCAAGTCCAGCTATTTGACGTTGCAACTCACCGATTTGTTGTTCCATCGGCAGTGCTGCTGTATTCGGAGAAGGTGGTACAGAGTCCGGTACACATAAAGCTTGCCAAAGAGCCTCTTTACAGAGGTCGCTGAAAGTCTTTTCTGGCTGTGCCTCCAAGAAACTTTCTACCTGTGCTAACAAGCTCTCATCACCAATTTCTGGATTAAAAGTGACGGATTTAACTACCTTTTTTGACCATTGGAACATCAGTTTTATTACCTAGCAGCGCGAACAGCAGACAATTGCGCCTCTCCATAAAGATACTGCCCTAAAGCGTTAGCTTGGCGAGAGGGTGCAGCTAGATGGGCATTAATCTTGGCTTCTTTGAGCAGACGTTGTATATCTTCCCAGAAGAACTCTCCACCACCACCAGTAATAATCACATCTGTCACACGCTCTGGCAACCAGGCTAAAACGCGAGAACAAATTTCCCGCGAAAACTGCTCTGTGAGGTTAGGCAGAAAATCATCTAAGTTGGTGGGCTTGCTTTCACCTTTAGGACGATAAAAACGCTCACCTTTGGGCTTATTAACAGCAGAAATCAATGCGAGAGATTGACTATCAGCCCCGTGTATTTCGTTAGCCACCAGGTCATAAAACTTGTTCATGCCAAAGTCTTCACTTTGAGAAAGACCTCTAGCAAAGCGGAAGTTATCTACCATGATACAATCAATCGTTTGATGACCGATATCGACAATGCCTACTGACATTTTTGTAAAATCGGGGGCTGTCGCTGGTTTATTAGGTTGAGCTTCAGACCATAGCAAACTGCCGTAACCTTCTGGCATCACCCAAACTTTAGTGATATTGAGTGATAAAGATTCACCACGGAAATTTAATACATGGGGTCCGGTCACTAAGCTAATTAGCTGGGCTTTTTCCTTCTCAAATTGTTCTAGAGACAGGAAAGGCAAACCAACAATTACAGAAATTTCGTCCTTGAGTTTAAAGTAGCCAGCAGAAGCTAAAACTTTAGCTAGTGCATCCTCTACCTTAGATTGTCCAACTCCTAAATTTGCGCCAAAATCCGCTGCTAACTGCCCTACAGCATAGCCACTGCCTTTATATTCCAGCCACAAATCCATCAAAGGATCAGTTGCTTTGGATTCAAACACGCCACCCTTGATTTCTTCAATTGACATCTGCTTGACATTAGCAGGTATGAAAGCCACATTCGCAGGTTCACGGCTGACACAAGTTTTGGTAGAGGTTCTACCTAAGTCAACGCTGAGAATGTTTTTACCAGAAGTGCTGAGGGGCTTATTAGCATTATTATTTATAGGGGTTGCCGTTACTCGATTCATGGGTATAGCAGCGGCATTCATTGGGTTAGCTACGGGCGGTTGGTCTGTCATGAAAGCTCCTATGTGGTGACTTAACTGTAAAAAGTTATCATGCCCATCTTACAAAAATGCAAGATCAGAAAAATTTTCAGTTGGGTCAAGTGTAGCTAGAAATACGTCAAAATTTATTGTAGGCGATTGAAAATTTAGCATTATTTTGGCTTCATGGTATAGGCGAAATGTTCACATATAGCAAGTAGTCAGTGGATAAGTTCCGGTAGAAGGTTTGTAAAGCAGTCAGATTTGGAAAACCTTTGTCTAATCAGGAGTTGAGAATTTGAGCTTGTCAGCTTGTCCTCATCACCTTAGCAACTGCTATACATTGCTATACATATTGTTTGACTGAACTAAATTCATCTGCCAGTTCCTTGACGTTTGCGCTTGAGTATCCAAAGGAAGAATACCAGCACTACACCCCCCAGGACAATTTTAGATACAGGGGCAAGGTATGTATCCACAAGTTCATACTGAGTTCCTAACAAGTATCCAGAATATGTGAGCAAGGCAACCCAGGCAGCACTACCAAGGGTGGTGTAGAATAAGAAAGGCAGCAAGGGCATATTGCTCATACCTGCGGGAACAGAGATTAAGGTACGGATTCCCGGCACAAGACGACCAATTAATACTGCTTTCCCACCTTGTCTGTTGAACCAGCTTTTAGCCTTATCAATATCTTCGCTAGATATACTCAGCCACTTACCGTACTTGTTGGCTAGTTTTTTCAAGCGTCGTTCTTCCAAGAATTTACCTGGATAGTACCAGACCAGTGCGCCAGCTACTGAACCCAAAAGTCCTGATAAAAATACGCCCAATATATTTAGTTTTGCCCCTCCTGGTTGGTAAGGACTGGCTGTAAATCCTGCCAGTGGCATAATCAATTCCGAAGGTATGGGGGGAAATACATTCTCCAAGAACATCAGTAGAGCGATTCCTGAATATCCCAAGGAGTTGATAGTGTTAGTTATCCATTCGAGCATATTAGGGAACAGGGAACAGGGAATAGGGATGAGGGATTAGGGAATAAAGAATAGGGAATAGGGAATAGGGAATAGGGAATAGGGATTAGGGAACAGGGAACATGGGAAGTGGGGAGAATAACCTTCTACCTGTCACCTGTCACCTGTCACCTGTCACCTGTCACCTGTCACCTGTCACCTCTTCTAGACAGTTGGCGTTAATGATTGTACTGATTCATTTACGCGCTTACACATCTCAACACCGTTGAACAATGCTGAATATGTAACGATCTCATCACCTTTCGGTGAAGGAGGAATCCCTCAAAGTTGTAGGTGTAAATCTACAACGCTTATTGACCACCTATTTTTCACGTCTTGGTTTTGACGCTGACGCTCTTAATCAACCATGACTTTCCTGCCACTGGTCAAAGCTATCAGGCACGGCGCAATGCCGATCAGGATTGATTTTAGCATCTCGCAATTGATACCTCAACACTCTAGCTTTGTTCAGCAATATTGAACATTGTTTAGTAAATAATCAATCATGACAATGCTAATCTCGATTCGGATTGCCATTCTAATGGGTTCCAAACCCGCTCTTCTACAGCCATCTGCTCAATTAAACTGGCTAATCTCAGAGCTTTTAGGGCTTGTTCACCACCAACGGAAGGCTGATTGCCTCCATGCACACAGTTGACAAAATGCTCTAACTCTGCGCTAAGAGGTTGAACGTTACTAGTATAGACTTTTTCTATCAAACCATCTTGCCTGTAAAGGACTTGCCGATGGTCATTATGAGGATGGGAATTTTGGCGATGAATCAAAATTTCATTCTTGAGGAAATCGGCTTCAGTGAATGAATTTTTGCAATGGGCGACGATGCGGCGAATTTTACGGTGAGTGACTTTACTGGCGGTGAGAGTGGCGACAATACCATTGGCAAAGCCCAAGGTGGCAGTCACATAATCTAAATAACCAGAGTCTAGGGAACGAGTACCATTAGCTGTCAATTTGACGACGGGAGAACCAGCTAATTCTAAAAGTAGGTCAATGTCATGGATCATTAAATCCAGCACGACTGAAACATCATTCGCCCTGGCTGAATAAGGACTCATCCGATGAGCTTCTAACGCCAGGACTTCCTCTGTTTTCAAGACTTGGCTCAGTTCTCTAAACGCTGGATTAAAACGCTCAATGTGTCCTACTTGCAAAATACATTGAGACTCAGCAGCAGCGTTGACTAGAGATTCCGCTTCAGAAATACTCGCAGCGATTGGCTTTTCAATCAAAACATGAATTCCCGCTAACAGACAGTTGATGCCTACGGCATAATGTAAGCGCGTGGGAACAGCAATACAAACTGCATCTACATGGGGTAGCAAGTCGCAATAATCTTCAAAAAAACGGACTTTGTATTTGCTGGCGGTTTCTAAGCCTCGTTCAACGTTAATATCGGAAACGCCTATCAGTTCAACATCTTTCATTGAACTCAATACGCGGGTGTGATGTTGTCCCATGTTACCCACCCCAATCACGCCTATGCGGATTGCTCGTGGCTGGTTGCGCTGTGAATATAGATTTGGTTCTGCCACTGACATGCTATTCTGCACTATTATTTTCTCCTCAACCACCAAATTTAGAGACGCTACGGTCGTTGGCATTTATACTGAACTGCCAGGTGCGATCCGTCTAAAACCATCCAGATGGTAACATAGTGGTTCTATTTATGAAGAATTTCAAAGTTTATGTTCAGTTCCCACTATCTTGCTAACTTTTGGATAGATAGTTATTAATTGCCCTATTGTTTGTAATTGACACCAAAGAGAATGTGTTGTTTTGCTGACTTTACAATCTCTGTAAGACCTAAGTGATAGTTCTCAAGTGGCAGTTAGGCAATTAATAACTAAGATAACTACTTGATTTCGGGCTGGATAAATTGATTACATTTATGCTTCAGTAAAATTATCAATAACTGCAATTTTCAGCAAGATTGTCTGTAAAAATGTTGCCATCGATACTGTAAATTATTTTTTGCATTTTGATTTGCATTTTGAACTTAATTTTCTGTTTGTTGCATTTTGTTGATTGTCTCACCTTTTGGGTGAAATTGGTGTTAGCGATTTTTTAGGGTGATTTTGAGTGATGAAAGCTGTAATTCTGTTGTCTGGGGGATTGGATTCTGCTACGGTTCTCTACCAAGCTAGGGCTGATGGTTGTGAATGTTACGCCATTTCCTTTGATTACCAGCAGCGACACCGCCGAGAGTTACAATCAGCTATGTTTGTAGCGAAATCTGTAGGGGTAGTTCAACATCAGATAGTTAATTTTGATTTACGGCTATGGGGTGGTTCAGCTTTGACGGATGATGCGATCGCTCTACCTGAAGATCGTTCCCTCGATGAGATGTCACAAAATATTCCTGTCACTTATGTCCCGGCTCGGAATACTATTTTTTTAAGTTTTGCTTTGGGTTATGCTGAGACTATCGGCGCACAACGTGTATACATCGGCGTTAATGCTTTAGATTACTCTGGTTATCCTGATTGTCGTCCTGATTATATCCAAGCGATGCAGGAAGTTTTCCGCTTGGGAACTAAACAAGGCCGGGAAGGGCAACCTATTAACATTATTGCACCGCTAATTAATTTGAAGAAAACCGAAATTATCCAACTTGGCAATCAGTTGGGTGTACCTTGGGAGTTAACTTGGTCTTGTTATGCTGGTGGTGATCAAGCTTGTGGGGTTTGCGATTCTTGTCGGTTGCGGTTAGATGCTTTTGCCCAGTTGGGTTTGAAAGATCCTGTTGATTATTTATAGATAGTCAGAATGATTTGTAAGCTTTGGCTAACCGTTATTATAATCAAAGAAACGGTAAACTCAGATCTTTACTACCAAGTCATCAAAAGACATCTAAACGATTACAAAGTTTAACTAAAAAACGGAATTTTCGAGTAGATGATTATCTGCATAAAGCGAGTCGGTTAATTATTGACCATTTAGCGAAGCAGGGGATTGGGACTTTAGTAATAGGTCAAAATCCACTGTGGAAGCAAAATGCTAATTTGGGCAGCCGAAATAATCAAAACTTTGTTTGTATTCCCCATGCTCGATTTGTGCAGCAGTTGAGTTATAAGGCGAAGTTAGTAGGGATAAAGGTATTGGTTGCTGAGGAGTCTTACACGAGTGTAGCTTCTTTTTTAGACCAAGATACTATTCCTACTTATGGCAAAGCTGACTCACAAGAAGTGAAATTTAGTGGTCGAAGAATCAGAACTAAGCTTTATAAAGCTGGTAATGGTAAACTGATTCACGCTGATGTGAATGGTAGTTTGAATATTTTACGTAAAGTAGTCCCGACAGCGTTTAGTCTAGGGATAGGGGGCGTTGTAGTGCCTCCTTCGGAGGAGCTTCGCTAACGCCCCGTCGGGGTTATTCCCGGCAAACGAAAGGCATGAGATATTTGTCTATGTTTTTTGGAACTATTTAACCTGAAGCGTCATCTGGCAATTTTCTAATTTGAATTTGGTGCAAGCGGGGTCCAATAACTGACATGACCGTAAATTCAAGATTTTGATAATGTAAGATTTCCCCTTTAGTGGGAATTTTTTGTAACTGATAAAGTAAAAAGCCGCCCAAAGTTTGATATTCTCGTGTCAAGGGTAAGTTAATATTTAAGACTTCGTTGAGTTCTTCTAAGTTTATCTGTGCTTGCACTAAAAATGTTTGCTGGTCTAACATTTCGATGAGCAAGTCATTGCTGATTCCTTGTTCACCTGCATTACCAATAATTTCAGCAATCACATCTTGAATTGTCACCAGTCCCACAATACCGCCAAATTCATTCACCACAATCACCATAGCTGGTTTTTCTTGCTGCATCATGGGCAATAACTCGCTCAAAAGAGTCTGTTCTGGGACAAACCGGGGGGGACGCATCCAAGGGTGAATTTGTGTCTCTAATGTCAGTCTCCCAGTAGCTAAAGGTTTTGCTAAATCTTGAAAGTAAACAATACCGCGAATGTCGTCTAAAGATTCACCAATGATGGGATAGCGGGAATGACCAGTAGAGGTAATTTCCTGAAGTAATGACTGGAAACTGGCATCTTCTGGTAAAGCGATAATGCTGGTACGGGGAATCATTACATCTTGGGCGGTGATGTCCCCAAACTCAAAGACGTTGTTAAGCAGTTCTCTTTCTGATAATTCTAAACCTGTTGATTCCCGTTCTGTAGATATAATCAGTTGCAATTCTTCAGGGGTAACTGGTGGTCTCCAACTTTGACCTGTGTATTCAATGCCAAATAATCGTAACAGGTAACGGGTTGATTGGTTGAGAATCCAAATCACTGGGCTGAAAAAACGGACTATGGCTTTAACAGAAGGACCCAAAAATCTGGCCAGTTGTTCTGAATACAACATAGCAACTGATTTAGGAGATAACTCCCCTAAAACAATTTGCAAATAAGCAATTAAAAAAAAGGTCAGGGGAACTGATAGAGAATGAGCTAGAAAATTACTCCAACTCCCAGGTAAAGGCCAGGATTTTAACCATGCTTCCACCAGCACCACAATGCTACTTTCTCCAATCCAACCTAATGCCAAACTAGAGAGGGTAATACCTAATTGAGCAGTAGATAGCAACCTGTCAATACTACGTTGTAACATTTCTACAGCGATCGCAGGTATGTCACCAGCCTGAACCAGCTGATGGATACGAGTCCGCCGCACTGTCACCATTGAAAATTCCGCTGTCACAAAAAAGGCATTAATCGCAATCAGCAGTAGCACTGACAACAATTTCAACCCTAAATCTGTCCAAATTAACTCAGAAGAAGCACTCACCGCTAAAGCTCGTGTCAAAATTACGCCGATACTAAAACGCTAACAATAGCATTTCTATTTTTCCACAGGAATATCGGACACCTGTAACTTTAGTTTTTGAGCAGGATAATCCGTTAGTGCCAGTGATATATTACTGACATCATCCAGTAAAGCTGTGGGAATGCTGATTGTGCCTGTAAATGTCGGTCCCTTGCCTGGTAATTCGGCGGGTAGTCCTTCTGTGATGGCGCTTAAAGTTCTGCCTTTATCATCAGTGACATCTAAAAAACTATAGAGGAACCGTACAGAATCAGCACTTTTATTTTGCATTTTCACTTTTAGTAATAGCTCACCACCAGAGTAACGAGCCGATTGTACAGACATGGTTACACCCTCGCTCTCAGCTACAACCGGAAATCCTGGTTCTAGTTTTTCTTCCGTGACTTCTTCGCGCTTTTCCTCGGCTTCAGACTTCTTGGCTTTGATTTCTTCTTCATCCTCGTCTTGTTTTTTGGCTTTGTTATCAGGTTTATTATCCTGCATTCGCGCTTTGACAGTTTTGAGAATATCTTCCTCTTTTAAGAGGGCTACTCCTGCCGATTGAGCGTTATTATTCTTATTACTGGCAAATTTAGTTGTGGGACGACCATCTGGTGATGTCACACCCTTGAGAGCAGAACTTCCCATCGAAAACCCCAAAAAGGCGCTCACAGAACCTGCTCCCAGCATTAGGGTTAACAAAATCAACGTCAGAACTACAGTGGAATTTATTTTCATCGCTGACAAGCTATTACAGAAAAAACGTAGTTTATATATTAGTCAAGAAAGACAGGGACTGGGGACTGGGTATTGGGTATTGGGGACTGGGGACTGGGGAGAACATTATTTACCTATTCCGTGTTCCCTTCTTTCCCAATTACCTGCCTAAACTAGAAATTTTTTTTTAATTTTGCTCATGTTGTAAAATCATGCTATACTAATAGACGTGCATTTGTCTAAAAGTCAAAAATCATTGACTCAAGCTCAAATAATAACAAAGAGTTAGCATTAAAGCTTAAGTAGACAAAACTAAAATCTAGCACAACAAGCGCCTTTGGCCGATTGGGGAGGCAACGAACTCATAATTCGTCTTCAGGCTGGTTCGATTCCAGCAGGGCGCACTTTTTAAGATGATGTTAAATTTACATATTTAGGGCTTGCTGATAGCGATAACTAAAAAACCGCTAAAAAAATCATGTTTGAAAATCTGAAACCCAGGTTTCATATTTTGTATTTATTTTTAATGCGTAAGTCATGAATTATGTAAATGAAGCCTAAAATCTTAATTCAAAGTCGAATTCCTCAGCAATCCATGCCTTCTTTTGCGATCGCTATCTATTGCGACTACAAATTGCTCAGTATCAGATCGCTTCCATTTCTCAACCAGTGGAAGGAATAATTTTTTTACCCCAACCAACCCCTTTATTAGCTATTTGGGATCAAAAGAATCAAGTGATTGAAATTACTGATTTGCCCCTGTTAGACGATTACCGCGCGATTGCTTTTCAAGTTTCTTAAACTATGTTGCAATGACCATATTATAATTTTTTTTATATCATTAAAACATCAAACTCAGGACTTACGCATTGACAAATTGGACAACAACGTTTGATGCTCACTGAGCATTTATAGCGTTTCCCAGTCTAATGAAGTACACATCAATTTATTTTCTGTTCCCTAAAACTAAACAACCTTCTACCTCACGAGCATGGGAACTGCTCTAGCAGAGGTAAATACTCTAGTTATTACTCCAGATGGTAAAACATTGATTAGTGGAAGTAGCGATAACACTATTAAAATCTGGAATTTACAAACTGGAGAATTACAATGCACTTTTACCCAACATTCAACAGCAGTGTTATCTATAGCTATTCACCTAGATGGTAAAACTATTGCTAGTAGTAGCAAAGACGGAATTATCAAACTTTGGAATTTGCAAACTGGGGAAATTTTAGAAACTCTTTCTGGTATGAGTCCTATAACATTTTCACCTGATGGAAAAATTCTTGTTAGTGGTGGTGATGGTAGAATAATCAAAATTTGGCAACAGCTAGAAAACAGCGAATATTTAACTTTAACTGGGGAATGGTGGGAAATATTAGGAGTTGATAAAAATACTCATCCTCAAGATGTAAAACTTGCCTATCGACAATTGGCTAGATTATATCATCCTGATATTAACACAACGGCTACTGCTAAAGCTGCAATGCAAGCAGTTAATCAAGCTTATCAACATTTTCAGATGCTTGTTAATGTTAAAAAATAAATCGGATTTTCCAACAGGAAATTGTGTAAGTAGTTACAGTTAATTTTTATTTTCAAGATGTTTCATGATTTGATGTAGCAACATTTCATGGAACGTCTCTACTTTGATTTTGAATCAAAAGGTAGTGGATGTAACTAAATTTAGTAGAATTGCAAAAATTAGGCGATTTTGGCTTTTATAGCTGCTAACAAGCTGTTAGGACAGGAAAAAAAGCCATGGGATAGTTTTACTGATGTATACGTCGTAGGTTGTAAATTTTCGAGTAGAAGCTAGTTATTTGCCCTGTTATTTGATTATTGGGTTAGAATATAAAGGTTTTGAGGAAAATTGACATTCTAAAGTTTTTAAACATCCATATTGCATATTGCGAAAAAAGGTTATAAATTGTTAAGTTATAGGGGAATAATTTAATTAGCAGTTTCCAACAGTCAATCCTAGTCAAGTAAATATACTGTAAGGGGTTTAAACTTCATAGAAGCCTTAAACAGCAGCGGGGATATGTTTTTGTTTGGTAAAGCACAGTCCTTGGTTTTATCATGGGATAATGCAGAATCTAAAAATATATCCTGATATCTTGCTGTCATTGCTCTGATGCAAATTTTTTTATTGATTAATGTGAATGACCAGATAACTGGCATTCACCGCAAGACAATTTATCAAAAGCAAATTAATTATTAGTTAATTTGCTAATATTCGGCAGTTGTAACTGTTCTTGTTCGAGGATCTCTATTGATGATTTATATTTGCTATTGCCAAAATCATGTTCTCATGATGATTATAGCAAATACCAATGATAAATCAAGGCGCATTCACCACAAATTCACTATGTAAATGGAGTTATTCTGGCGATGCAACTAAATGAATTAAGCACAAGTGAAAATATAGAAAAAGAGGCATGGCAGGCATTAGAGAATTCAATTCTTTACTATAAAGGTCGTCCCATTGGGACTTTAGCCGCCTATGATCCATCTGTAGAATCTCTGAATTATGACCAGTGTTTCGTTAGAGATTTTGTTTCTTCTGCACTGATTTTTCTGATTAAAGGTAGAACAGATATTGTTCGTAATTTCCTAGAAGAAACGTTAAAGTTACAGCCTAAAGAAAGAGCATTAGACGCATATAAACCAGGACGAGGATTGATACCAGCCAGCTTCAAAGTTGTCTCTGTCAATGGGGAAGAACATTTAGAAGCTGATTTTGGAGAACACGCGATCGCTAGAGTCACACCAGTTGATTCTTGTTTATGGTGGCTAATTTTATTACGTGCTTATGTAATTGCTACAAATGATTATGCTCTAGCTTATCAACCTGAATTCCAAACAGGTATCAGGTTAATCATGGAAATCTGTTTGGCTAATCGTTTTGATATGTATCCAACCTTGTTAGTTCCCGATGGAGCTTGCATGATTGACCGACGTATGGGTATATATGGCCATCCTCTCGAAATTCAAGTTCTATTTTTTGCTGCATTGCGTGTAGCGCGTGAGCTACTAATTTGTCAAGGTAATCAAGATATTGTGGAAGCAATTGATAATAGATTACCCTTGTTATGTGGTCATATTCGTAAACATTATTGGATAGATATTTCTCGGTTGAATGCAATTTACCGATTCAAGAGTGAAGAATATGGGAAAGCGGCCGTGAATCTATTTAACATTTATGTAGATTCTCTGCCTTATTATGAATTAGATAAATGGCTACCCAGAAAAGGTGGTTATTTAGCAGGTAATGTTGGACCATCCCAGTTAGATACTCGTTTCTTTTCCCTCGGAAATTTAATGGCTATTATTTCCGATCTTTCTACAGAAGAACAATCTCAAGCGATTATGACTTTGATTGAAGAAAGATGGGATGATTTAGTGGGAGATATGCCCATGAAAATCTGTTTCCCGGCTTTAGAAAATGAAGAATACAGAGTTGTGACAGGATGCGATCCTAAAAACATACCTTGGTCTTATCATAATGCCGGAAGTTGGCCAGTTTTAATGTGGATGTTAGCCGTAGCAGCAATGAAAACCAATAAAACTGGTATGGCCAGAAGAGCGATGGAAATAGCTAGAGCGCGTTTAAGTGAAGATGAATGGCCAGAATATTACGATGGTAAAAAAGGAAGACTAATTGGCAAACAAGCGAGGAAATATCAAACCTGGACTATCGCAGGATATTTATTAGCGAAAGAACTCATGGATAACCCCAATTTCTTGCCATTAGTTAGTTTTGATAAATTACCTCCAGAAACGGTTTCTAGAGCTTGTGAATTTGAAGTGGGCAGTATACAGCCTTATATGTCTCTATAACAGATGTAGAAATGTTGTAAGAGTTCAGGAGTCAGGAGTTAGAATGTTTGATAAATTGGTAGATGATCAAATAGTGAGTTTGATCACAAGCCTTCAAAAGCTGACTGTTGGCAACTTTACGCTGAATGCTTACGAAATTTTCACCATAGTTGAACTTCTACTAATCTGAAAAACTGTCCAAGGTAAACAATATTTTTAGCCCCTATGAGAAAATATGGGGCTTTTTTTATTTTATTGATAAATAGCTTTCAGTAACAAGTTAAAGAGGATATCATAAGAAAAGAATCAGAAAAAACCAAAAACCAAAATTTTTTCATCCAGAAAGCAAAGTATGACTTACTAAGCAATCTCATAAAAATGGAGTAGTTACCCTATGAAAGAAGAAGAAAAATCAATAGTAAATACTCTAGAAAACCAGGCTTGGGAACTTCTAGAAAAATCAGTAACTTATTATAAAGGTAATCCTATAGGAACAATAACTGTTTGTGATCAAACACAAGCTATATTAAATTTCGATCATTGCTTTATTCGTGATTTTGTGCCATCAGCTTTACTTTTTCTGATCAAAGGTAGATATGATATTGTACGTAACTTTCTCGAAGAGACGTTAAAATTACAACCAAAAAAAAGCCAATTTAATGCTTATACACCAAGTAAAGGTTTGATACCAGCCAGTTTTCAAGTTGTATCAATAGATGGAGAAGAATCCTTAGAAGCGGATTTTGGTGAACAAGGTATAGCTAGAGTTACACCTGTTGATTCTTGTCTGTGGTGGATTATTATCTTACACGCTTATGTGAAAGCGACAAAAGATGTAAAATTTGCCATGCAGCCTCAATTTCAGCAAGGCATTATGTTAATAATGGAACTTTGTTTAGCGACTCGGTTTGATATGAACCCAACGCTATTAGTTCCTGATGGTGCTTGTATGATTTACCGTCGGATGGGTATTTATGGCTATCCTTTAGAAATTCAATCTTTATTTTATGCCGCTTTACGTGCAGCACGTAAATTATTAATTTGTGCAGGTGATGAAGAGATTGTTACAGCTATTGAGAATCGCTTACCTTTATTAAGAGATCATATTCGTCATCATTATTGGATAGATATGAAACGCCTCAATGTTATCTATCGTTTTAAAAGTGAAGAATATGGACATACAGCAGTAAACCAATTCAATGTCTATGCAGATTCAATTCCCTATGCTGATTTATCTGTTTGGTTGCCAAAACATGGTGGTTATCTAGCCGGAAATGTTGGACCTTCTCAATTAGATACTCGTTTCTTTTCTCTGGGAAATTTAATGGCTATTATTTGTTCTCTCACTAATGAACGTCAGTCCCAAGCAATTATGAATTTAATTGAAGAACAATGGGATGATTTAGTGGGAAAAATGCCTATGAAAATCTGTTTTCCGGCTTTATCAAAATCTGAATATAAAATTTTTACCGGTTGTGACCCTAAAAATACACCTTGGTCATATCATAATGGTGGTAATTGGCCAGTTTTGTTGTGGGTTTTAACTGCTGCCGCTCAAAAAACAGGTAGAACTGATCTGAGTGAACGTGCTGTGGAAATTGCTCAAGCAAGGCTGAGTCAAGATGAATGGCCAGAATATTACGATGGTGCGCGTGGGTCATTAATTGGTAAAGAAGCGAGGAGATATCAAACTTGGACAATTACAGGTTTTTTATTAGCAAAAGAATTAATGCGAAATCCTGCTTATTTAGAGTTAATTAATTTTGGAGAATCTGATATTGAGAAGGATGAACGATTTTGTGATGTATAGTAGAGATAGGGAACAAATGACAGTGTTAAAATTGTGTTATTGCTAAAGGTTGGAAGATATCAAGCATTGGCGGAAATTATGATGATAAAGGCGATAAACCGTAACATCAGTGATAGTTTCTACCTGTAAAAACTCAAACCAAGATTCTAAAATTTCCTCTACATCAAATTCATCACAATCTAGGAAATTGGCAATATCTGCAACAGAGATAGGTTGTGTTTTCTCTGCTAAAACTTTCAAAATTGCTAGAGCAAAATCTTCATCTGTCGAGTCCAGCATTTTTTGTAAATGCTGTTGGTAATAAGATTCTAAACCAGGTGATAGAGAGGTTTCTAACTGGGAAGGTTCGGTATAGAAACCGTCAGCAATAGCAGCTAAAACTTGACTCACGTACATGAAATTATTTTCGCTGCGGTTGGTTAAGTTAGAAATAAATTCTGCTTCATTTATTTGGTGGGTATTTAACCAAGATTTGATAATAGACCTCTCCCCCAACCCCTATCCTGCGAGGAAAGGGGAGTTAGATAATTCTTGTTCCCCCATTCCCTTGTAGGGAAGGGGGGTTAGGGGGGTTAGGTTTTTTATAATATAAGCTTGAATATCTTGTTTATTTTCCTCTGGATAATCTGCTAAATTCAAACTTTGCACCGGTGCTTCAATTAATAAACCGGAATTACTTGATAAAAACGGACGACGGGAAAGGAGAAAATACACCCCTTGGGGAAGGTAGCGGGGAAGATAAAAAATATTTGTTCCTGGTGGTTGTAAATTGCGGTTGATGCAGTTTAACCCGTCAATGACAATAATTAATTTTTGATTTGGTTGTAAACTGTCGCTGATTTGTTGGAGAAGCAAGGATAAAAACCAACTCCCTTCTGTTGCGTTATCTGGTAAATTTGGCAGGGATATATTTTGAAAGTTGGCGATAATTTGAGAACATACATAAGTTAAAAATTCCGCAGCGTGATTTTTACCCTCTAACTCCGCGTTGTAATAAATAACATGAGGATTTTCCTGAATATATTTAGCAATAATCGCACCTTTACCGCTACCCGGTGCGCCGATAATCGTAAAATAACCCCGGTTATAGCGGTGGAGAAAATTATTAATAGCAGTAAACACGAAATCACGACCGATAAAATTCGCGCTTTTGGTGTTAATAACTTCCGTGAATTGTTGCTGAGTATCCAGGTAATTATTAACCGTTGGTGGTCTGGGTGTGGAGTTCATAAATTCACTCTCCCGCATTTTCCAACTTTAAAAAATGCACCATCCCCGAAGCGTCACCCGCAACAATTGTTAACTTATCTGTGAATTTATTGGGGGGTGCAACTGCACAGGAATAGATAGAACTGTCACCTGTGAAAGTAGCTATAATTTCCCCCGTCTCTAAATTCCACACCTTCACAGTATTGTCTAAAGAACCAGAAATCACCCGTTTAGAGTCGGTTGTGACTGCGACTGCGTATACCGAATCACTGTGACCTCTCAGGGTTAATTGTTCCTCCCCTGTCTCTAAATTCCACACCTTCACAGTTTCATCAGATGAACCAGAAATTACCCGTTGAGAGTCGGCTGTGACTGCGACTGCTGATACCAAATCACTGTGACCTGTAAAGGTGAACTGTTCCTCTCCTGTCCCTAAATTCCACACCTTCACAGTTTCATCAGATGAACCAGAAATCACCCATTTAGAGTCGGCTGTGACTGCGACTGCTGATACCCCACCGCTATGACCTTTGAGGGTGAACTGTTCCTCTCCTGTCTCTAAATTCCACACCTTGACAGTTTCGTCAGATGAACCAGAAATTACCCGTTGAGAGTCGGCTGTGACTGCGACTGCGTATACCGAATCACTGTGACCTCTCAGGGTAAACTGTTCCTCCCCTGTCTCTAAATTCCACACCTTGACAGTTTCGTCATATAAACCAGAAATCACCCGTTGAGAGTCGGCTGTGACTGCGACTGCTAATACCGAATCACTATCACCTCTCAGGGTGAACTGTTCCTCTCCTGTCTCTAAATTCCACACCTTGACAGTTTCGTCATATGAACCAGAAATCACCCGTTTAGAGTCGGTTGTGACTGCGACTGCGTATACCGAATCACTATGACCTTTCACGGTGAACTCTTTCTCCCCTGTCTCTAAATTCCACACCTTGACAGTTTTGTCACCGGAACCAGAAATCATCCGTTTGCCGTCGGTTGTGACTGCGACTGCTAATACCGAACTACTATGACCTTTCACGGTGAACTCTTTCTCCCCTGTCTCTAAATTCCACACCTTGACAGTTTTGTCACCGGAACCAGAAATCATCCGTTTGCCGTCGGTTGTGACTGCGACTGCTAATACCGAACGACCATGACCTCTCAAGGTTAACTGTACCACCCCTGTCTCTAAATTCCACACCTTGACAGTATTGTCATATGAACCAGAAATCACCCGTTTAGAGTCGGCTGTGACTGCGACTGCTAATACCCAACTACTATGACCTTTGAGGGTGAACTGTACCACCCCTGTCTCTAAATTCCACACCTTCACAGTTTCGTCCCAAGATGCAGAAATCACTCGTTTAGAGTCAGCTGTGACTGCAACTGCTCTTACCCCACCGCTATGACCTCTCAGGGTGAATTGTTCCTCCCCTGTCTCTAAATTCCACACCTTCACAGTATTGTCAGATGAACCAGAAATCACCCGTTTAGAGTCGACTGTGACTGCAACTGCTCTTACCCCACCGCTATGACCTCTCAGGGTGAATTGTTCCTCCCCTGTCTCTAAATTCCACACCTTCACAGTATTGTCAGATGAACCAGAAATCACCCGTTTAGAGTCGACTGTGACTGCGACTGCTCTTACCCCACCGCTATGACCTCTCAGGGTGAACTGTTCCTCCCCCGTCTCTAAATTCCACACCTTGACAGTATTGTCTTCTGAACCAGAAATTACCCGTTTTCCGTCGGCTGTGACTGCGACTGCGTTTACCCAACTACTATGACCTGAGAGGGTGCGGAGTAACCTTCCTCCTGGTGGTGTGAGACTGGGGGTGAGGGTACGCAACCAAGGGTGAGTTTGAGTTTGTGATATTTGTTGTAATAGTTGTTGAATTTCTGTGGTGTGGATAGCTTGTAACCTTCCCCATAATTGACTAGGTAATTGTTGTTTATCCTGGGTGACAATATGTGCCGACAGTCGCAGCGCACTTTGAATATATTTTAAGGTTTCGGTTTGGTCTGGGTGGTTTTGGGTTTGGTTATCATCTAGTAAATCATAATCTTCTATTAATGCCTGAATTCCAAATTCGGGATGATTAATTTTGGCGGATATGAATTTATAATCTGTGAGAGTTTGGTAATATTCAGCTAAATTTTCTGGTTTTCTTAAGACTGAGTTTGCCAAAGAATAAGGCAAACTCAAGTAAATTTTAAGAGCGAATTTATCCATAGATAAACCTTGTTTACCTGCTTCTTGGTTGAGAAATTCTTGCCAAGTCATGGATGTTGTTTAGATTTTAGTAAGGATTATAACTGATTTTTGGTAAAAATGGTCTGGTTAATGTTTTTTAACCGTCATTTTTCGATTTGCATTATAAACCGCCTGGGAATCAATTCCCAGTCTCATAGCGAAAGTCTACTAAAGTAGACTCAAAGAGGTTTTTGGATGTTTCAGTGACAACCAGATCCCCGACTTCTGCAATCAATTCACAATTTATTGACAGGATAATAAAAGAAGTCGGGGATCTTATCACTCCACTCCTAAATGCTTACATGAATTCTAATATTTATACCTTCAATATACTTTCAATATACATCTAATGTACTTTGCATATACTTTACTTTATATCTACTTTGAATATACCTATCTCTATACTTGCACTAGACTTCATCTCTGGAGATTCATGACAAGATAAAAACATGAAAGGAGCCAAAAACATTAATATAAAAGGTGAGTAAAACCATGAAACAAGCAATTAATAACGAATTACTCCGCCAAGCAAAACTAACTTTTAACGTCGCTGTGTCTGTCTCTGCTATTTCAGCTATGATTACTTTATCTGGAGTAGCTTTAATCTATTTCAATAAAATCTCAGAAGCGAGTTTAACTGCAACAGGACTTACGCAAAACAGAGCGGAAGTAGGGGTAATTCATGAATTACCCCTACGCAAGAATCAGGTTTTGAGTTCAATCTTGCGTAAGTCCTATGCAAGTGCTGGTGCTTTAGCAACTATGACTAGCTTGAATATGGCTAAAGAATCTAAAGATGAACTTTTGAAAATTCTGGAAGAAGAGGAAGAAGAACACGGAAAGTAATTAGCCAAATTCACCCGGAAATTGATTTCCGGGCTAATAGCTCAAGTAGGTTAAAACCTACTATGATTAACTCAAACTTCAATCATAATTGATGGAAAAATATCTAATTAATGAATTGAAAATAGTCGGTTAAAACAGACTTCTGCTATGAGACTCTTAATTTATTCCCTGGCTGTTAAAATCTAGGAATGAAGAACACATAAATCACACCTTACAGTGAAAACTGTCCCTACCTTCCATGACTAATTCCCGTCAAGTTGCATTTACCGCCCTGAAAGAAGTACACAAAGGAGCTTATGCTGATGTAGCCCTCGACCGTGTATTACAAAAGTATAAATTACCCGACAATGACCGTCGGTTAATGACAGAATTAGTCTATGGCTGTGTAAGAAGACAACGCACCCTAGACACTATCATTGACCAACTCGCTACCAAAAAAGCGCAGCAACAACCACCAGACCTCCGCACTATTTTACATCTCGGTTTATATCAACTGCGTTATCAAGAAAAAATCCCTGATTCTGCTGCTGTAAATACCACAGTTGAACTAGCAAAAGAAAACGGTATTTCTGGTTTAACAGGGTTTGTTAATGGTTTTTTACGTCAATATCTACGTCTTTTAGAAACATCATCAGAACCTTTAAAATTACCTGAAAATCCGGTAGAAAGATTGGGAATTTTACATAGTTTTCCCGATTGGATAATTGAAGTTTGGTTATCACAATTAGGTTTTGCAGAAACAGAAAAACTCTGTGCATGGATGAATCAAACCCCGACAATTGATTTACGGGTAAATATTCTTCGCAGTTCATTAGAAGAGGTAGAATCAGCTTTTGAATCTGCTGGTGTTTTAGTGAGACCTATTCCCCATTTACCCCAAGCTTTAAGATTAATTAGTAGTACCGGAGCAATTCAAAATTTACCAGGTTTCCGTGATGGTTGGTGGACTATTCAAGATAGTAGCGCCCAATTAGTTGGTCATTTGCTTGACCCTAAACCTGGTGATGTGGTGATTGATGCTTGTGCAGCACCAGGGGGGAAAACTACTCATATTGCTGAATTAATGGGAGATAAAGGCAAAATTTACGCTTGTGATCAAACCGCTTCCCGATTACGTAAACTCAAGGAAAACGCTCAACGTCTGAATTTACAATCTATCGAAATCTGCACGGGTGATACTCGCAACTTGACCCAATTTCACAACGTCGCTGATCGTGTATTATTAGATGCTCCCTGCTCCGGCTTAGGAACTATGCACCGTCATGCTGATGCGCGTTGGCGACAAACTCCGGCTTCTGTTCAGGAACTTTCCCAACTGCAAAAAGAGTTATTATCACATACTGCTAATTTTGTCAAGACTGGAGGAGTTTTAGTTTATGCAACTTGTACACTGCATCCAGCGGAGAATGAAGAGGTGATTTCTGAATTTTTAGCAGCTAATTCCCATTGGCAAATTGAACATCCCAGCTTTGATTTCCTGGATATTTCTACCCCAGGGTGGTTAAAGGTATGGCCTCATCAACAGGACATGGATGGTTTTTTCATGGTGCGCTTAAGAAAAACCAAGGATTCCGAGTGAATACTGCTAACGATTGTACCATTTGATGAAAGACCGAATCTACTAGAGGAGGCAGCAATGGTTAATCATTCCCATGTTAAAAACTTAGTTAAAATCCTGATTGGAGCAGCTTGGATTGATGGTAGAATCCAGCCGGAAGAAAGACAATATCTGCGGGAAATAGCTCAAGCTAAAGGTTTGGCTAGTGATCCAGAGATTAAGCCATGGCTGTATGAATTAGTACCAGTCAAACCAAGTCAATGTTACGAATGGGTGAGAGAGTATTTAGGCGATCGCCCCAGCTTAGAAGATTGCGAAAATCTCATTGAAGCTATTAGTGGATTGATTTACAGCGACGGTGAAGTTGCCATTGAAGAAGCTAAACTTCTAACCACATTGCAAGAGTTAAGTAAATCCCATGATACCACCCAACCAATTTATACCCCACTGCTAAAACAAATTAAAAAGCTTTACCGTCGCTGGGTGGATGTGCAGAATTAGGGGATTGGGGAGATGGGGACTGGGGACTGGGGACTGGGAACTGGGGACTGGGAAAAATCTTTTCTCTTTCCTCTTCACTGTCACCTGTCACCTGTCACCTCTTCCTTCTACCTCCAATTATTCTTTATCGACTTTGGGTACAAAATCAGGACGATCTTTGCTTTCCCAACCTGCGGGACGTTTTGAGTTGTACCAAGCAATTGAACCGATGGTGACAGCAGCAATAAAACCAACTACATACACTAAAGTAAAAGCTAGAGGAAAATGGGGACCGCTTGCTACTGGTGCTGCTATTTCGAGTAATAAAGTCATGAGTAAATGATCCTACTATGCCTAACACTTCTTAACAAAGTATAAAACTAACTTACCATCTACATCTCCCCGTAGTTTGAAATACTTGCTATTTAGGGTGTAAAAAACCAGATGTAGCGACGAGGAAGTTAATTTTCTACCATTTTGTGTATTGTAAAACTTCGCCCAATATATTCTCAATCCGAGGAAGAAGAGGATGAACCGGGTTTGAGTCGTTCCCTCCAAGAAGGTTGTAATGAGGAAGATTCAGAGGCACTCTTTTTTACAGGAGAAGAATTTGAATCTTGTCTTCTGTTGCGTCGTCGTGAACGAGATGATTCTGAAGAAGAATTATCGCTTGATTGTTGAGAATTGCTCCGTCGGCTTCTGCGAGTGGTATCTTCCTCTTGTTGACGGTAACGCCTTCTACGTCTTGGAGTGTAGTCTGATTGCTGTTCTACTTCCGTATTACTGCGTCTGCGTCTGCGTCTGGTGGATGAATTACCATGATCCTGATCTGAGTTTTCATCACTGGCAGAAATTGCGCGGTTGATAATTTTTTTCGGTTTGATGGGCTGGGCTTTAATTGTACCTTTACGATTTTCTAATTTAGGTCGTTCAGGAAACTTTTCTACTGGCATTCCCTCCACCGCTTTTTTCATAAATTCATGCCAGGTATAAGCGGCGCTACCGCTGCTACCATAGGTAGGGCGGTTATCATCATTACCTAGCCAAACGCCTGCTACTACTTGGGGAATATAGCCAATAAACCACAAATCACGGGCTTGATCAGATGTACCAGTTTTTCCAGCTACCTGCCTATCATTTAATTGGGCAGCACCACCAGTTCCGTTTCTGACTACGTTCCTGAGCATCCAGGTCATAATGGCGGCGCTATCTGCATCTAAAGCCCGCTTAGGTTGAAAATCAGCAGTCCAGATCACATTACCCTGACGGTTGAGGATGCGGCGAATCCCATGCACGCCTGTATGTAAACCCTGAGTAGCAAAGGAACCATAAGCACTGGTTAATTCCAGGAGATTCACTTCATTAGAACCCAGAGCCAAAGAGTAGGTAGGCTTGAGTTCGGATTGAATCCCCATATCCTGTGCCAGTTTAATTGTTGGCTCATATCCCACATCTATTAATACCTTCACCGCAATTGTGTTAATAGAACGGGTAAGGGCATCCCTCATGTTCATCGAGCCATAGAATTTTTCACTGTAGTTTTTTGGTTCATAACCATCTACTACCAAAGGTGCATCTAGATAGCCATCAAAGGGACTCTTACCTGTAGCTATAGCCGCAGCATAGACAAATCCTTTAAATGTCGATCCTGGTTGCCTTTGTGCCTGCGTAACACGATTAAACTGGTTTTTACCAAAGTCTTTACCCCCTACCATGGCCTGAATTTCACCATTCCTGGCATCAATGGCTACTAAAGCTGCTTCTTTAAAGTTTTCCCAACGACCTTGATTTCTGAGGGTTTTAGCCACTGCTTCTTCTGCCGCCTTTTGCCAAGTCGGGTTTAAGGTAGTTTCTACTACCAACCCTCCTGCTGCTAACACATCAGGCGCAACATATTTTGGTAATTCCTGCTGAACGTAGGTAGTAAAATAAGGAAACTCGACTTGAAAGCGTCTGGGTAAATTGCTGTTAACGGTGAGTGGTTCTTGAATTGCTGCTTGCTTTTGTTCTAGTGTAATTACTTGATCTTCCTGCATCCTTTGTAACACCAGATTTCGCCTTTCTCTAGCCAGTTGGGGATTTTTATCGGGGGCGTAAATGTTAGGAGCAGGAGCGAGTCCGGCGATGGTGGCCATTTCTGACAAGGTAAGTTGATCCACCGATTTACTGAAGTATACCCAGGCTGCATCTCCGACACCATAAGCACCAGAACCCAAATACACTAAATTTAGGTAGCGTTCTAAAATCTCTTCTTTGCTGAGTTCTTGCTCCATTTTCTGAGCCAGACGGACTTCCTTAAGTTTGCGCCAAATAGTTCGCTCTTGGCTGAGGAAGAGAATTCGCGCTACTTGTTGGGTGATGGTACTACCACCTTCAACCACATTTTGCGATCGCAAATTATTCACAACTGCTCTGAGAATCCCCTGAGCATCTACACCATTGTGTTGTTGAAATCTTCTGTCTTCTGAAGCGATAAAAGCGTTCTTTAAGTTATCGGGTATTTGTTCTAGCTTTAGCTGTTCCCTTGTTGCTTCTCCTTGCTGTTGAAGAACCGTACCATCACCAGCCTTAATAGTTAGTGTTTGCTCTCGTATTACAGCGTTGAGTTGAGATTTATCTGGTAAAGAACTATCGATTGTTCTCATACCATAATTAAAGGCAATGATCCCGCCACCTAAACCTAAACCTGTCCAAAACCAAAGACGACGATAAAAAGGTTTATCGCTCCTACCAATTCTGGCAGCCATTCCAGATGATACAGTCGTCATCTGGTTCAGTAACTGCCTTGCCTTTAGCAGCATTGTGGATGGTAAGTTGTCATTTGTGGACTCCTCGTTTTTGTGATGATTCCCAAGTGGCAAGAGCAGTTTCTCCTTGTCAGAGCTACTTAAATTTATTGATTGATGCCCAAAGTCCAGGGTTTGTATGCTAATCGCGTTAGTTTATAATATCCCATAAATAATCAACTTAATCAGAGCGCAAAATCCTATTACTTCTCAAACTCTTCGTCAAATTGGCTTCTGAACATGATTAAATAATTTTTGGGACATCAAGACCATTGGCAAAGTCTGTAACCAATGAAGCAAAACTGATCCCCCGCCACCTAAAAAGAGCATTCGGCAAAGCAACGATGTCTAAAAAATTGGCCAGAAGTGCCATCGCTCTCGGCAGTAATATGGGTGATCCCCAAGGAATTTTAGCAGCGTCTCTAGAGACTTTAGCCCAAACTCCTGGTATTATTCTCGAAGCAAAATCCAGCTGGTATAGAACCAAAGCCATCGGACCGCCCCAGCCCGATTATTTAAATGGCTGTGCCATATTGCAAGTAGAAATGCTACCCCAAACCTTGTTGGCAACATTGTTAGCTATTGAACAAAAATTTGGGCGTGTGCGTCAGGAACATTGGGGACCGCGAACCCTGGATTTGGATTTGTTGTTATATGATGGCTTAATCTTAAATGACCCCAATCTCCAGATCCCCCATCCCCGGATGTATGAACGAGCTTTTGTATTAGTCCCACTGGCAGAAATTGCCCCAGATTGGATAGAACCAGTCTCTGGGCGTATAATCCAACATCTGCTGCAAGAGATTGACAGTTCTGATGTACACTTAGTTAAGGATGAACAACCGACTATTACATTACCATCCTTGGCAGCAGAAATACCCTGATTCCACAATAAACCCCCGTATATATTCTGTGTATCTACAGACAATAGAATTTTACTATGCCACTAGGTAGAGAATTACCACAGCTACTCAAGCAACGTTTGTTTCATAAAGGACGCAAGTTTGACTTTGAAGTTAATCGCTTGCGTTTACCCAATAAATCCGAAGGAGAATGGGAGTGTATTCGTCATCCTGGTGGCGCTCTGGCTGTTCCCGTCACCGCTGAGGGTAAACTGATTCTTGTGCGCCAATATCGTTTTGCAGTTCAGGGAAGATTGTTAGAATTTCCAGCAGGAACTGTAGAACCCAATGAAGAACCCTTGGAGACAATGAAAAGGGAAATTGAAGAAGAAACAGGCTACCGCGCTCATAAGTGGGATAAACTGGGAGAGTTTTTCTTGGCTCCTGGCTATTCCGATGAAATTATCTATGCTTTCTTAGCTAGAGATTTGGAAAAACTGGAGACACCTCCACAACCAGAAGAAGATGAAGATATCGAAACAGTATTTTTCACTCCTGAAGAACTAGAAACAGCTATTCATGAAGGACAACCTGTAGATGCTAAAACGATAACCAGCTTTTTTCTAGCCCGTTCGTTTTTAATGTAATCGCAATGTAGCAATCTATAAATATTTCAGCCTATACTGCGGTAAGCCTAGCCTACAGCAAGCCGCTTTGCGTCTACGGTAGCTAAACTAATCCAGAGCGCAAAGCTACCACTGCTGCTTGTAGCCAATCATTGACTAGCAACTTATTCATAGTAAATTTCTTTGCGGCTGTAATCAGTGAAGTGATAGGAGGTTTTACCGACATTGGTAATTTTAATAATGAATCTACAATAGATTCAAAACTTGGATCAGCATTAAATCCTGATTTATTTGCCAGCACTACCACACCAAAATTAGCAGATGGAATAGTTGTGAAATAGGAACCAATTAGTTTGAAATTTCTATATATCAATAATATGCCCCGATTAGGCTATAAGTTAAAGTAGCGAGAACTAAAGAGGTGATAATTACATAAATAAATTCTCGGTGCCATAGAAAAGTTAAAAAAGAGATAATCACCCGTAAAATTGGAGTTGCAACTAACAGTAATAATCCTAATTGAATAATACCACTACTGCTACCTGATGCCACAGCATTTAATACACCAATTGGCGATCGCAAATCAGATGGTGTACCTTGAAAAAACTGATATTTAGCAGGTTCTGCACCATGACGAACTAAGTACAATATGCCACCGAGAAAAACAACCGCACTAGCAATTAAAACCCCATATTTGAGCAAATTACTCAATAAATATTCTAATCGTTGGTCACTTGATGTTTTGGCAAAGTTGTAATTACTGTCAATTTCGCAGCAATTATTCAGCATTTCTACATTAGTTTGGTGCTGTTGTTCTAACTTTTGATTATCAGCATCTAGCTTTTCTGGCAACAAAGCTAGTGTTAGAGTTTCATTTTTTGTTGATGCTGTTGGAGTCCACCGAAAACCAGAATTAATTTGATACATAAAAATTCACCTATAGACTGTTATAAATCATCTTCAAAGCCATCACCACCAGAACCAGACTGAAGATAATTCTTAAAATTTGCGTTTTAGCTCCAATTAAGATTCTTGCTCCCAAAAAAGCACCAGGCAATACCCCTAAAACTACTGGCATCGACAAACCTGGATCAATATAACCACGTGTTAAGTAAACCCCTGCTGATGCTGCGGCTGTCACACCAATCATAAAATTACTAGTAGTAGTAGAAACTTTAAAGGGTAAACGCATGGCTTGATCCATTGCCAATACCTTGAATGCTCCTGAACCAATTCCTAGTAAACCGGAAATTACTCCAGCTACTAACATGATACTAAACCCAGCTGGTAAAGAATGCGCCTGGTAAGATATCAATCCATCAGGGGTTGGATAAGTGCCATTAAGTTTGAGATATGCTGCTAAAGGTTCTAATGCATCATTTTCAAAGTTTTCCGGTCTAGGTCGCTGAGACAGGTATGCTGAATAAATTAGCACGATTGCTAGGATAATTCCCAGGACTTTCACCGAAACAAAGGCTGCAACCATAGCGCCAATAATTGCACCAATGGTTGTGGCTACCTCCAAAAACATTCCCAACCGCAGATTTGTATAACCTTTTTTAATATAAGTAGATGCTGATCCTAAAGATGTAGCAATTACAGACACAAGTGAAGCACCCACAGCATAACGGATATCAACTCCAAACACAGAAGTTAATAAAGGAACTATTACTACTCCACCACCTAAGCCAGTTAAGGCTCCTAACAAACCAGCACCAAATGATCCCAGCCAGACTAGTAAAGAAAATGCCAGTATACTCAAAGTCTGTTCCTCTTTATTCAGATGTATTTTGCTTGAGAACTGAAACGGCAAGTTGAATATTATTGGCTAATGATAAAGGGCGTTGCTGATCAAGAGTATGATTTTGTTTCACGCAGAGGCGCTCCAGTCACAGAGAGTAAGAGTTTGAAATCATTGATTTTTCAATTTCATCCCCTAATTCAGCAACGCCTGATAAAGATAATAAATAATCATAATAAACTAATTTAGTCTTCACGAAAAATCGAGATTTTCGTGCCTGGGAAATGGTGACAACCCTCAGATTCCCAATAAATTGTAGCTACAAGAGCCATTAATACCCTACTATACAAGGGGTAATTCTAGGATACTTTTTTCAATATGCTGATGAAACGTGTACTACCGGATTATAAATACAGTGTTAGAGGATGTTAAACAATTCAAAATTGAAAAACAAAAGTAAAACTTAACAATCGCTTGACCACATATCAAAATCCCTTTTTCTGAATTACTAAAACTTGCTTTTTAACATCACTGATTTATGCACTATTTATTATTACCAGCTTTCAGCTTCTTCATTGGCATCATGGTTGGTTTAACCGGAATTGGTGGAGCTTCTTTGATTACCCCCATGTTGATTTTTGTCTTCCAAGTGCCACCTTCTGTTGCGGTGAGTTCTGACGTTGTAGCGGCCACATTAATGAAGTTAGTTGGTAGTGTTAAGCACTGGCAACAGCAAACCCTAGACACAGAAATTGTCAAATGGTTAGCAATGGGTAGTGTTTCTGGATCACTGGTAGGTGTGGGAATTTTGCACCTGATTCGACGGAGTGGAGAATATAACCTAGATCACATTTTGCTGCGGTTATTGGGGATCATGATTTTGTTAGTCACATTCTTGGCACTCATACAATTATTATTTATGAGTTTTTTCCCCAATTTTAATTTACCTGAACTGCCAAAATTAGATATCACAACCAATCGGGGACGTTTTCTCACAATAACTATAGGAGCCATTTTAGGCTGTTTTGTTGGTTTAACTAGTGTTTCCTCCGGTTCAATGTTTGCGCTAGTATTAATTGGCTTTTTTCGCCTTGATGCCCGTAAATTGGTAGGTACAGATATTGCACAAGCAGCAATTTTATTACTCTTTACCTCCCTGGGACATTTAACCTTGGGAACAGTTGATTGGAGTTTGGTTTTACCGATATGGTTAGGCTCAGTTCCGGGAGTTTTATTAGGTGCAAAAATCTGCCAGATTGCTCCTCAACGTCCATTAAGGTTTATTGTTTATGCCATTTTGATGATAGTGAGTTGGAAATTAGTAGCTCCAGTTTAACGGAAGCGTCCAGAAACATAATCACGACTGCGAGAATTAAAAGTATGGGGTACGAGTTTCTTTGTGGGTGCAAATTCTAGCAGTTGCCCAATCCGATTTTCATTGTAGTGAAATAAAGCTGTAAAATCTGATAAGCGAGAAACTTGCTGAATGTTGTGAGAGACAAATACAATTGTCAATTCAGAACGCAAACATTCAATTAGTTCCTCAATTTTCATGGTAGCGATGGGATCAAGTCCTACACAAAGTTCATCCATGAGGATAACTTGCGGTTTGACTGCTAAAGCACGGGCAATACACAAACGCTGTTGTTGTCCAAAAGATAGTTCTAAAGCAGATTTATAGAGTTTATTTTTGACTTCTTCCCAAATATCGGCGGCTTTAAGTGCTAACTCGACAATCTCATCTAATTCTACTTTTGGATGCCATCCGATTAATTTCACTCCATAGGCAACATTATCATAAATGCTCATGGGAAAAAGATTTGGTCTGGCATAAATCGTGCTAATTTGACGACGTAAGCGATTTAAGTTGACACGACGACCATAAATATTTTGGCCAAAAAATTCTACTTTCCCTTCAACTTTCACTTCTCCTTCTAATTCATTCATACGATTTAGAGATTTCAAAAAAGTAGACTTACCACAACCGCTAGGTCCAATGATGGCTGTGATTTTATTTTGGGGAATCTCCATTGACACATCTTCAATGATTTTTTGATTGTCGTAATAAAAGCTAAAATTTTTGACTCTGATGGCAGTAATTATTTTATTCATGCTGACAAAACGTATACAACAACTATTGACTGAGAAACATAGTAAAAATAAAAATCGATGCTAACGTTTCAGTATGCTGCTTTGTTGATTGTGTTACGAGTAGATGAGATGTATAAATAGCAAATATGAGGTCATTGGATGTTTACGGTGGTCTTTGATATGAGTGTAATTTTATCTTCTAGAGAATTTTAATCACCAGTCTTAACTATATTACTGTGATTGGTGACATAAAAAATGACACATTCAAGAATTTAAAAAATAAATAGTTGATACAGACAACTCAAAATCAGGAACTCAATGTAATGGAAGATGGGGATAATTATCGATCAGATGTGCGTCAAACAAGTTGTAATGCTAAATTCTCTAGACAATTTTCAACAGGACAGGAGGGTTGTTTATGCTAAGACGCTTAAGTTTTATAGTTACTACTATTATTTTCTGGCATCTGTGCAGTTTTGTCACACTGGCAGAAAGTAAAAAGCCAGAACAAATGGATAAGTTTCCTTCAGGTCCATTGGAGACTACCACACCAGATCCTCTGGTCAGGGGTTCAGTGAAAAAACAGCCGTTAACTCCTGAAGAACTGCAAAAGCTGGAAACCGCGCTAGATAAGTTAAATCAAGAAGCTACAACGACACTACAAGCGGGGGATAAGGTAACAGCGTTTGATATTTGGAACCGAGAACTACGACTGCGGCGCTTTTTAGGTTCATTAGCTGAAGTGCAAGCATTATCACGGGTGGGTGCGATCGCTTGGAATGAAAATGAGCGTCAGGAGGTAAAATATATTACTGAGCGATTGCAGGTAATTGAAAAACAGATGCTGACTCAAAAAAGCACTGATGTAGAATTATGGCGATCGCTTGGTGAAGCTTACCAAAATCTTCGTGTTCCCAAACTGGCTGTAGGAGCTTATCAGCAGCTTTTAACATTAGTAAAAATGCAAAATAATACTACTGCTGAACTAGAAACTCTAAAGACAATTGGAGAATTACAACTAAGTTGGTTTGATTATTCCCAAGCTGCCACAACTTACCAAGAATTGCTAAATTTTGCTACTAGCAATGGTGATAGGCCAAATAAAGTTAATTATTTACAACAACTAGCTTATATTTATGACAAGGGAAAACAGCCTCAACAAGCGATAAATGTCCTGAATAAGTTAGCAGCAATTTACACTAGAGATAAAAATCTGACGCGAATTCCTGCCCTAAAAATAGCCATAGCTGAAAATTATCAATCGGTAGCACGAGAAAATCCCAATTTACGGCAAGAAGCATTTAACAACTATCAAGAAGCTTACATTACCGCTTGGCAATTACAACAGTACGTTACTGCTAGTGAAGCTTTGCAGAAATTAATCAAGCTTTACCGTTCCCAAAATCAAATTAATGAAGCTTTGCAAGCTAGTCAGATTTTGTTAGAAACCGAAACATTAGCTACCAACTTTTATGGTTTGATGCAAGCTTATGATCAAATGGGACAATTGTATTTAGAAAAAAAAGAAGATGCAAAAGCATTAGCAGCTTTTCAAAAAGGTTTAGAAATAGCGCGACAACTCAAACATCAAGAAACATATTTTGTTCAAAAGATTGAAACATTATCAAAGTCGAATTTGTAATTGATAACAAATTAGTAAATAGTGTCATGCGTAGATCCCCGACTTCTTACATCAATTTATAATTTATTTATAATATTAAAAAAGAAGTCGGGGATCTGATTGTGTGGGTTGGTCATTGTCAGAATCAGGATTTACAGGATTTGATGATTTACTGGATTTTAGAAAGAAATGGTATGGGGATTTTTTTAATGAAATAATTTTTCGATGTTACAGCATATTGCCGGTAAGTGAGGTACAAATAAGTTGAATCATCTACTGCAAAAGTCATCATTGCTTATTTCATTATGCCTGCCATAGAAAATCCCATACTTTAATTATATGTGTCCAAATAAACCAAGATATATTGTAGTGATAAAATACTTCATGTAACAGGTAATACCTATTTGCAAACTGTACTGGAGTGTAGGGAATGGCGACGCTGTGGAAGTTGTTGACAAGAAATATTTATCTTCGGGATTTGAACTGGGGACAAGGGGTAGAGGTAGTAAAAACTGGCTCAGAAGCCGCCAAAGCTGTGTTAGACCTGGCAAAAGCTGTCAATGAGCAAAAATCGAAGTTATCCGACCTCAAGCCATATGCAGAACAAATATCCTCGCTTCTAGATGTCCTCAATGGTCCACTTGTTCAGGTTGCAGGTGCAGTCATTCCCTTTGCACCCATCGCGCTGACGATGATTAAATTAATTATTGATCAGACCAACAAAGAGTTAAATTTAGAACAGTGTGTGGCATTAGTTAGCCAAGCTGCTTATTTAGAAAGTTTTCAGGAACTTGTCAGAGAACAGCCAGAATTAATAGAGAAATTAAATTTAAATAAATCTCCCGCTTCTGATGCAGTTGCACAGAAGATTAAAAAATTGGGTGAACAGGAATTAGATGAACGGGACGCGAAAAAAGCCATAGTTTATTTCCATGAATCCAAATTAGCGGCATCATTCAATGAAGTTTTACAACAACGTTTACAAGAAGCAGGTTTAGAAGCAGAAAAAGCAGAAATTTTAACTGAACAAGTAGCACGAAAAACCGATGAATATCTGTTCTCAGAACTGGTAAAAACTGGGGATAAAGTTAAGCAGTTAGTAGAATGGTATAGCGTCGGGGGGAAAGAACAACTAGAGAAATATTTGAGTATAGAAGATTATTTAGAACAGCAAATTAAACCCAAACCAGAAGAAAAGATTTTTGACGAAAAAGAAATTACCTTCCGGGATTTGTATGTTCCTCTGCAAGTGCGTCCAGTAGATGATAATGGTAAACCTGTTGGGGATGAAAAGCTGCAAATAGAGGAATGGGTGATAAAAATGCTAACTGACTCGGATAAACAACAGAAAGTTTTGTTTATTCAAGGTGAAGCCGGCAGGGGAAAGAGTGTTTTTAGTCGGATGTTTGCTGATAGGGTGCGGCGAGAATTACACCCCAGTTTTACGCCGATTTTAATTCGCTTGCGGGATTTACGGGTGTTAGGGGATAATCTGACTGAAACTTTGAAAAAGCATTTAGAAACAGTTGATTTTGTTCAAAGTGATTCTGGTTGGTTGACGGATAAAAATACTCAATTTTTATTTTTGCTGGATGGATTTGATGAACTTTTGTTAGAAAGAAGAGAAAGCAGAGAAGCGCAAGAAGTTTTACAGCAAGTAGAGAGTTTTCAAAATAATAGCCATCATCGGTTTTTGGTGACAGGTCGCCCTTTAGCATTGCAAAACATTGAGCGTTTGATTACACAAACCAAATGCTTAACAAGAGTCGAACTTCAGCCGATGGATGATGAAATTAGGGAAACATGGCTGAATAAATGGGAAGCTAAATTTGGTAATCAGGAAACAACTGAATTTAAAGAATTTTTAGAATCTTGTCCTGAAGAAATTCAAGAGACACTAGCACGAGAGCCTTTACTACTTTATCTCTTAGCAAGAATGCACCGGGAAAAACATTTTAATGCTCAGATGTTTGCAGGTGCAGAAGGAATTAAAGCCAAAATTCGCATTTATGATGAGTCAATTAAATGGGTTTTAGAAAAACAGCGTCAGGACGAAAACCTACGTTTGGCTGGACTAGAAAGCGAAGATTTGCGAGAGTTTTTAACTGAGGTGGCTTTGTGTGTGGTGCAGTCTGGTAATGAATCTGCCAATATCAAAATGTTAGAGGCAAGAATTAAAGACAATCAACCCATTGCCAATTTACTTCAGCAAGCCAGAAAGGAGATACCCTACGAAAAGCTGACAGAACAGAAAACATTAAATAACCTAGTAACAGCTTTTTACATTAAACCTGCTTCTGGGAAAGAAGGCGGTTCAATGGAGTTTGTTCACAAAAGCTTTGGCGAATTTTTATTTGCAGAACGATTGGTAAACAGTTTTTGTGATTGGACAGATCAAGTTACCAAGCGTAACCGTCAAGAAGACTCAGTTTCAACAGATGTGATGGATAAACAAATTTATGATTTGTTGGGTTATGGAAATTTAACGCCGGAAATTGTTGAATATTTGATGGGGTTGTTAGCTGAAAGATCAGAATTTAATGCTAAATGCTATGTAAAACTGTTCCAAAGATTGGAGGAATTTTACCTGCGTTGGTGCGATGGAGAATTTATTGATGCACCTCCAGAAACAGAAATCTTGCCTCTGTTTAAGAAAGAGCAGTTGAAGAAGCTATTACCAGAGCGAGAAAAACATTTGGGACTGCGACAGGTGGATGTGTACACGGGACTGAATGTGTTGATTTTGCTGTTGGAGTTGCATCGTTACGCTAAATTTAATGATGACTTGAAAGATGACATCAATTTTCATCCTTGTGGTCAGCCTAATACAGAGGGGTTTGATGACGAATGCTTACTTCGCATAATTGGCTATAGTCAGTGCTTAGGTGCTGACACCTTTAACAAAAATCTGGGATTTTTCCTCAGCCATGCGAACCTTAGCGGTGTCAACCTTGATGGTGCCGACCTCTACAAAGTCAATCTCAGTCAAGCTGATCTCAGCAATGCTAAACTTAAGGGTGTCGATCTCCAATCAGCTTTGCTATACGGTGTTAATCTCACCGGAGCGTACCTTAACGGTGCTGACCTTTATAATGTTAACCTCAACGAAGCTGACCTTACAGAAGCTGATCTCATGGGTACTAGTTTAACCGAAGCTGATCTCATGGGGACGATCCTCAATGATGCCAGCCTCAACGGTGCCGACCTTAATGATGCCAACCTTATCGGTGCGAAGCTTTTTGGTACTATTCTTGAAGCAATTCAATGGAACAATAATACAAGATGGGTAAACGCTTTGTGGCTGCATGAAGCTTTAAACGTTCCCTCAGAGTTGGCACAACAACCATTGTTTTCAGCTGCGGTGGCGTTAAGTGAGGGGATGAGTTTGGTAGGAGAAGGTAAGTTTGCAGAGGCTATTCAAGCTTACAATCAGGCTTTAAGCATAGACCCTAATTTACAGATTTCCGCCGAATCTTGGAATATTCTAGGTTGGTTTGGTACTCTTCATGGTGATCCTGCTGATGTAATTTATGCCTGTGAAAATGCAGTTGCCTCAGAACCAGAAGATAAAATATGGCAAGATAGTCGAGGACTGGCTAGGGCATTAACAGGTAATTTAACTGGAGCATTAACAGACTTTCAATCAGCAGTAGATAGCAATGCGCTTGATTACTCAGAAGTTGATAAACAGCGCCGACTGCGTTGGATAGAAGCACTCAAAGCAGGTCTAAATCCTTTTACTCCAGAGGAATTGGAGGAAGTGCGAAAGGCTGAGGGGATGTTTTAAACTTACGTCAGTTCGATGAACCTCACCCCAACCCCTCTCCGACACGGAGAGGGGCATTTTAACCCCTCATTGGCAACATTAAATTAAGTTTTTAAGCCTCTCCAGTATTAAATGTTATTCCTTTTCCCTCTCCTCTTAGGAGAGGGTTAGGGAGAGGTTTGGAGAGGGGTTATTCCGTAAACTTTATGACTTTTTAAACATCCTCTTAGGGGTTAAGGTGATCTATTATTTATCTTTTTTATAACTATCAACAGCAACACGCAAATTACCTTTATGCGCTGTTAATAGTTGTTCACCAGCGGTTTTATCTAAACCAGTCCACTGCATTAATAAAGCCAGTTTAACCTTCGTGCCACTGCGTTCTAGTAAAAAACCCGCTGCTTCCCGACTTAAACCGGTTAAATCTTGTAAAATTCTTAAAGCGCGATCGCGTAATTTTTGATTTGTAACCGCTACATCAACCATGCGATTGCCATAAACTTTACCTAATTTCACCATCACCCCGGTAGAAAGCATATTTAAAGCTAATTTAGTTGCAGTACCAGCTTTCAAGCGAGTTGAACCGGCTAAGATTTCTGGCCCCGTTAACAAGCGAATATCAATATCAGCTTCAAAATCTACTTGTTCAGCAGGAACACAGGCAATAAAAACAGTTAAAGCACCCCGTTGACGGGCAGCATTTAAAGCACCGTGAACATAAGGAGTAGTTCCTCCAGCGGTGATACCGACGACTACATCAAGTTGAGTAATTTGACGTTGAGCGATCGCACTTTCTCCATCTTCTGCCAAATCTTCTAAACCCTCAGAACTGCGTAACAGCGCCCCTGCACCACCAGCGATAATACCCTGTACCAACTCTGGGGGTGTGCAGAAAGTAGGCGGACACTCAGCCGCATCCAACACCCCTAATCTGCCACTGGTTCCCGCACCGATGTAAAATAAACGCCCACCTTGATGTAAACGCTCCGCCGTGCGTTCAATCGCTGCTGCTAACTGAACCTTAGCCCCTGCCACTGCCTCTACAGCTTTTTGGTCTTCATGATTAAATAACTCCACCAACTCCAGAGAATTGAGTTGGTCTAAATTCAGACTATTAGGATTTACCTGTTCTGTGAGGAGATGCCCGCGTTCCTGCAAATTTGTCATGTTTGTTAGTTGTCAGTTGTTATTCTTCCCTGTTCCCTGTTCCCTATTCCCTGACTAACTACAATAACCCTTCTAGTCGGCGACGGAGGCTGTCTAGATCAGAATCAGAAATTTCCGTTTCTGTCTCGCTTGCTGAACTAGGACGGTAAGAATCATCAGTGTCTTGGTTTTGGGCGTTCACTTGCCAATCAGTTTCTTCTACATTCAATTCTGGAGGAGTGATCACCAAATTACTATTTTCTGGCACAACTTCCCAGTCAAACCCAGCACCTTCACAAAATTCCTTGATATCGTCAGCATTCATCATCTCCACTGTAGGAGTTGGGAAATCTTGAGCTTCTAACATTAAAGCAAAGCGTGTAGCGTCATCCTCTGACTCGAACATCATGATTGTATTGCGATCGCCCACCCGAATCGAGTGAATTCCTTCATTATCAGTGCCAGCATTGAAAATTAATACAAAAACACGCATCATTCATCCTTTGAGTTCACGTCTATATTATTTCCATTAAAGTTCTAGATCGTGCCTCTGGTAAAGCCAACTATAGACCGAAAGGTATATTTTTGCCGATTTGAGGGAACTTAAGCAATAATTATGGTAATCTCTGGCTACAACTTGGGGAAAAAGTTAACTGGTCTTTATATATGTGCTAATTATAAATAGCAGTTTGCCAACTAGCTGCGGCCATTTCCAGAGTGAAAACCCATGTCTAACTCTTCCAAACAAGATCAACAGACTCCAACCACAGGTCGCAAACGCCTATGGTTGATGATATTGAGTCGTGGTAGCATGGCTTTAGGAGCATTGTTACTACTCTTAATCATCGCTGGTATTTGGCGGTTACGGGATTTTATTCAAACAGAGTTAGCACCTTTAGCACAAAAAAACCTCACTAATACCCTCAACCGTCCCGTTGAACTCGGACAAGTAACAGAATTTTCCCTCACAGGAGTCAGGTTTGCTGCTTCAGCTATCCCCGCAACAGCTACAGATCCAGATCGGGCAACTATAGAAGCCGTAGACGTGGGTTTTGATCCTTGGCAGTTAGTTGTTAACCGCCAACTAAAATTAGATGTCACTCTCATTAACCCAGATATTTATATTCAACAAGATAACAAAGAACGCTGGATCACTACCACTATAGCCCCCGCAGGAAAACCAGGACTAATTAAAACCGACTTAGATAAACTGCGCTTTCGCAATGCCAAGCTCGTCTTGCTAGGGAACCAGAGAACGGGGGAAGCAGGGGAGCAGAGAAGAAATATTAATTTCCCAGTCCCCAGTCCCCAGTCCCCAATACCTGTGGTATTTTCGGGGTTATATGGAACTGCCCAACTTGTAGAAAATAACCAACTGATTAAGTTTGACGTAGCAGGAAAACCTGAGAATGGTGGTAATATTTTTCTTCAGGGAAATATCCGCGCCCAGTCAACTTTAGAAGGTAACTTAAGGGTAAAAACGCAAGATTTATTGGCAGCAGATGTTACTCGTTTGATTAAGTTACCACTAGATTTACAAGCTGGTCGGGTAAATGGTGATTTACAAATTCAATTGATACCACAACAACCAACTTTATTAGATGGCTCCGCTGCTTTACAAGGGGTAACGCTGCAAATACCAAAAGTACCCCAACTATTGAGCAATACTCAGGGAAATATCAAGTTTCAAGGATTGGCAATAGAGCTAGATAATATAGTTAGCAATTATGGCAAAATTCCCTTAGTAGCTACAGGTATTATTGACCGGGACAATGGCTTTAAATTAGCAGGACGTGTTAATGCAGTAAGTTTATCAAATGCCCTAGAAACTCTCAAAGTTAAATCACCTTTCCCTGTAAGTGGGGTAGTCAAAGCAGATTTACAGATATTGGGTGGTATCGACAATCCAGTGCTTTCTGGAACAGTTTCTAATATCAAAACGGCTCAAATTGATAAAGTCGATTTTCAGAAAGTTAGTAGTAAATTTGAGCTTTCTACTCGTGATTCTCTGATTACTCTTAAGGATATTCAAGGCAAAACTACATTAGGCGGTGAAGTTACGGGGGCGGGAAAAATCGCCCTTGGTAAAGTACCGCAAATAAATGTTAATTTAACAGCCAAAAATGTTCCGGGTGATGCGATCGCTAAACTTTATAATAATAATATTAACTCTACATTCCAAATCGGTACTGTCTCAGCTACAGCTAACATCAGCGGTGCAGCTAATAATGTTCAGACTCTAGTTAAATGGCAAGCTCCACAAGCCACCTACGCTGCTACTGGGGAAACAATTATCAAAGCAGATCGTACTGTTGATTTTCGTGATATCGCTGTCAATATTGCTGGTAACATAGTGCGGGGTTATGGTAGTTATAATCGTCAAAGTTGGCAAGCTGTAGCTGTAGCTTCTGGTGTGAAATTAACACCATTCCTCAAAGAAGAACAACTCGAAAATATTTCTTTGGGAGACGCAACATTTAACGGTAAGTTATTAATATCAGGAACTTCTGAAAAATTTCAAGTTACTAATATTCGTCCAGAAGATGCAAATATTGATATTGCTGGCGGTAAAATTGCTATTTCTCGTCTACAGTTAGAAGATAAAAACTTTGTGGCTGACTTGATAGCCCAAGATGTGCGTTTGGGGAAAATATTAAAACAATCTCCTCCAATTTTAAATAATCCCATCGCAGGTAAATTCACTATTGCAGGTAATACCGAAAATTTCAGCCTCAATACTTTTGGTGCTATTGGTGAAGGCCGTCTAGAAGTTGGTAATGGGACAATTACAGCTAAGAATATTCAAGTTAGTAATGGTCGCTATAAGGCGCAAATTCAAGCTAAAAATGTACCTGTGCAGAGATTAGCAGATGTTCCACCTCAATTACAAGGTGTGTTAGCTGGTCAGTTCAATGTTGCCGGTTCTGTGGAGTCTTTTAAACCGCAAACTATCCAAGCTGTTGGTCAAGCACGGCTAAATATTGCAGGGGGAACAGTTACAGCGTCTAATATCCAACTTGCTGATGGTCGTTACCAAGCTGTAGTTAATAGTTCAGGGGTACAATTAAATCGCTTAAATAAACAATTACAAGGTCAATTTGCAGGTCAATTACAAGTTACTGGGATTGTCGGAACTGCGAAATTAGCTGATGTACGTGCTGCTGGTCAGGTGCAGTTTAGTAGGGGGATTCCGGGAATTAATTCTCCTTTAAATGCAGCGATTGTTTGGAATGGTCAACAACTCACTATTCCCCAAGCGAGAACTCCAAATTTAAATGCCAGTGGTTACATTTTAGCCAATGCTCAACAGCCAGGTATACCCGAAATTACTCAATTAA
The DNA here is from genome assembly GCF_014696825.1 of Anabaena sphaerica FACHB-251. Taxonomy (NCBI): domain Bacteria; kingdom Bacillati; phylum Cyanobacteriota; class Cyanophyceae; order Nostocales; family Nostocaceae; genus Anabaena; species Anabaena sphaerica. The sequence goes on from NZ_JACJQU010000011.1 coordinate 54,828, forward strand.
ATCTGAATGTGCAAGCGCAAAATTATGACCTGCAAAAATTACCTTTTAAATTGCCTAATGCTGTAGATGTCGCCGGAAAAGTAGATTTTAGAGGACAAATTACAGGAAAACTCACAGCACCAAATGTTGTTGGTACTTTAGGTTTGCGAAATTTGCAAATTCAGAAATTTGCCTTTGAACCATTATTAACTGGTGAAATTAATTTGGTACAAGGACGGGGTTTAAGTTTGGATGTTGCTGGTGAACGGGACAGATTAGCAGCTAGATTAAATGCCAATAATCAACCTAGCGCCTTTTTGGTACAGTGGCAACAAGCACTAGCTACAGGTGAAGCTAAAGGAGATAATTGGGCAGTTAAAGTCAATAATTTTCCCTTACAAGCTTTAAATTTAAATTTACCTAATAATCCAATTTTGGGTAAAGGTGCATTAGCTGGGTTGTTGACCGGAGATTTGCAGGTTAATCAAAAGACATTAGCAACTAGGGGAAATATTGCGATCGCCAAACCGCAACTTGGTAGAATTAAAGGCGATCGCTTTACCACTCAGTTGAACTATAACAATAATATAGCCACCCTCACAAATAGCGAATTTACCGCCAACCAAAGCCGCTACCTCTTTGACGCTACCCTCCAACAAACCACCACAGGTCCCCAACTCCAAGCCAAAATTAATATTAACCAAGGCAACATTCAAGATTTGCTCACCGTTGCCCAGATATTTGAACTCCAAGATTTACAAAGAGGTTTAACACCACCAAATTACGGCACATCTGCGGATTTAGCAACCAACCCGCGAGGCTTACCAAATCAACCTTTATTAACTCAAATTCAGCGTCTAGCAGAAATTGATGCACTCATAGCAGCAGAAGAACAAAAACGGTTGGAATCTGAACCAATACCAGACTTAAAAGACTTAAAGGGAATCTTTAACGGTGAAATTGCCATCAATACCGCTACAAAAAACGGACTTGCAGTGCAGTTTGACTTACAAGGACAAAACTTTACTTGGGGTAGAGAAACAGAACCCAATCGTTTTTATCGGGCAGAAAAAGTCATTGCTGAAGGTAGTTTTGAAAAAGGCGTTTTGCGGTTACAACCTTTACGCATTGAAGCTAAAGAAAGACTTATCGCCTTTACTGGTAATATCGGTGGTGAAGAACAATCAGGAAAATTAACAGTCAATAATTTTCCCATCCAACTATTAAATAATTTCGTCAAGTTACCAGTTGGGATTGCAGGTAATCTCAACGTTGATGCTGCTTTAGCTGGCAGTATAGCCAACCCTCAAGCTAGAGGACAATTGGAAATCACAGAAGGAACACTCAATCAAAAACAAATAGAATCAGCTACCGCAGGTTTCAGTTATACCAATGGACGCTTAAAATTTGGAAGTCAGGTGGTAGCTGCTGGACCCGAACCTGTTAACATTAGTGGTGATATTCCCTATAAATTACCATTTGCATCTGTAGAACCAGACAACAATCAAATTACTCTGGATGTAAAAGTAAAAGATGAAGGTTTAGGATTATTAAATCTGTTCACCAATCAAATAGCCTTCGAGAACGGAGAAGGAGAAGTAGATTTAACTGTCCGGGGAACCAGACAACAACCATTAGTTAAAGGTATTGCCTCTCTGAATAATGCCACATTTGTAGCTCAAGCATTACAAGGAAAGCTCACCAATGTTTCTGGAAGAGCGGAATTTGATTTTGATAAAGTAGTAGTAGAAAACCTCCAAGGTCAATTTAGCAATGGTAAAATAGAAGCCACTGGAGAAATCCCCATTTTTAATAGTCAAGACATCACAATCAATAATAAATTCCGTGTTAACCTAGAACAATTAACATTAAATCTCAAGGGATTATATCAAGGCGGTGCAAGTGGGAATTTAGAAATTACTGGTTCTGTATTGCAACCTGCAATTGGTGGTGAGATAGAATTATCAAATGGTCAAGTTCTACTAGCAGAATCTAACACCGCTACTTTATCTAAAACTAGTTCTGATTTATCCACCTTTGCAGCTAATAAACAAAACAAAATCAGTGATGTTGAAAGTGGAATTACAAAGTTAAATGATTTAAAAATTAAGCTAGGGAAAAACGTGCAAATAGCGCGTCCACCTGTTTTCAACTTTCTAGCATCTGGTGATTTAACTGTGAGTGGTTCTTTAAGTGATCCTTTACCCACAGGAACTATCAGATTAACTAAAGGTGGTGTAAATTTATTTACTACTCAATTCACCTTAGCTCGCAACTATCAACATACTGCAACTTTTAGAACGTCTCAACCGCGTGATCCTGAATTAGATATTAAGCTATTTGCTAAAGTATTAGATGGAATCCAAACCAGTGATTTGAGCAGACAAGTTTCTACAGGGTTATCAGCATTAGAAACCGTGCGCGTTGAAGCAATAGTCAAAGGTCCCGCTAGTCAACTGAATGAGAATTTAGAATTGAAAAGTAGTCCTAGCCGTTCACAAACAGAAATCGTCACTTTGTTAGGAGGTGGGTTTGTAGACACCCAAGGACGTGGTGACAGTACATTGGGTTTAATTAATATTGCTGGTTCGGCTGTTTTCAATAACTTTCAATCGGCATTTAACCAGATTGGTGATGTTTTTGGTTTAAGTGAACTGCGACTATTTCCTACTATTCTTTCTGATAAACCTGAAGCCGGTAAAAGTAGTTCGAGTTTAGAATTAGCATTAGAAGCCGGCGTTGATATTTCTAGCAGATTTTCTTTTTCTAGTATCAAAATTTTAACAGCTAGTGACCCCTTCCAATGGGGGATTAATTACAGAATCAATGATGATTTTCGTGTCCGCGCTTCCACAAATTTAACTGATGATAGTCGTGCAGTTGTTGAATTTGAAAGAAGATTTTAGGTAACTCGTAATTCAATACTGTTCGGTTAAGGCTAAAAAACGAAAATACGTAGGTTGGGTTTCGTGCCTCAACCCAACATTTTCAATGTTTTGTTGGTTTTATACAATGGGTTCTTTGCGTGGTCATTTTCGTTAACCGAACAGTATTGGGTTGGGGGGATCAATCAGTGTGATAATAGTTCCAAAAACTTTTGAAAAAACCTCTTAGAGGTTGTTTGAAAAGTATTAGATGAAACCAATAATCTTCAGTAACCTAACCCCCCTTTCCCCCTTCCCTACGAGGGAATGGGGGTTTCAAAGCCTCTCCCCGCGTCGGGGAGAGGTTTGGAGAGGGGTTTATTTATACATTCAAAACTTTTAAAACATCCTCTTAGAAGTTCGCCTTATTTTTTCTCAGCACAACCTTCTAAAACCCTGTTACCTAACATCAAAATAGCCGAATAGGGGTAACTTTTATCTGACATCCCATCACCACAATTGCTGACTTTTTTCAGAATTAACATATTGTTTTCCCTACCTCTAAATCGGTAAACTCTAACTAAATCCGTCGGTCTTCCTTGGGCTGTTAATGGTGCTGCATAAGGGAAAGTTTGCTGTTTAATTTCTGGTGAACTGTAAACTATTCCCCGTTTGCTAACAGTCACACTCCAAAAGGGTTCCGTCCCTCTAGCAGTGAATTCTTCAATCTTAGATGATTGGGCAATACTCTGATCAGACACTAATAAAGTAGAACTAATACCCAATACAGTGATAGCTGAAATTAAGAATTTCATGATTAGTAATTTACTTCCTACAAACTAGGTTTTTTCCAACAATCAGATAGGATTCCTATATTATAGCTACAAAAATCAGAGCTATTTATCTCATGTTTCAACTTAACCTAGTACAACCCCAATGGGTAGAAAAACTTGAAAACTTGTTTTTCCTGGTTGAGAGTGGAGGTTTATTTGTCCGTGATGTTTATCAACTATGAGATTATGAACAATATCCAAACCTAACCCACTACCTTTACCAACTCCTTTGGTGGTAAAAAACGGTTCAAAAATGCGAGACTGAATTTCTGGGGGTATACCAGGACCATTATCAGCAATTTCTACTATTAAATAGTCATGATTTTGGAAAGTACGTATGCAAATTTTACCTTTTCCATCTAGGGCATCAATAGCATTATCAATTAAATTTGTCCAAACTTGGTTGAGTTCACTACCATAGGTGCTGATAACTGGTAAATTTTCTCCATACTCCCGTTTTATATCAATCCCACCTTTTAATTTATGACGAAGCATGGTGAGAGTATTTTCAATTCCTTCATGGACATCGACTTGATGAACTTGAAATTGATTAATGTGAGCATAGGATTTAACAGATTTTACCAACTCCGAAATTCGGGCGCTACTTTGGGCAATTTCTTTAATTAATGTTGTAGTTGTTAAATTAGCCGCTAACCAATGAATGACATCATTAATAGCATCATCAGGAATTTGAGAAGTGAGAAATTCTAGTTTTTGCCTATCTAAACCAGCATCAACCAAAGTTGAAGTAATTTCCCAACCTTTGCCTACTTGATGTTCTTCCAACCAATCTGTAATTTCATCTTCCAAATCATTTTGCAAAATCAAATCAATTTTAGCAGTAGAAATACCAGCTTGTGCTTGAATTTGGAAATCAGCTAAAAAATCTAATTCTTCTTTAGCAAATGAATATTGATTCAGTCTTAAAGCTAAAGTTTGTGCTTCCTGAAAACGAGTTTGTAATTCTTCTGCTACCCTCGCTCCTGCTGCGGCTGGATTTTTCAACTCATGAGCAATTCCTGCTGATAGTTTACCCAGAGATGCAAGTTTTTCCTGTTGTTGTAATTGTTGTTCAACCGTTTTTGTTCTCGCAGCTAAAGTGGAGATAACAATATCAGCCAAAGGTGGAAAAGTAGCAATAATTTGTTTAAAAGTTTTGAGTTCTAATTTGAGTACCCGACTAGCTAAAGTTGCATATCCACTCACAATAGAATCAGCTTCGGTAAGAATAGAAAGCTCACCAATAAACTCACCGCGTTGATGTTGGGCAAGTATTTTTTCTTGTCCACCTATTTGCTTTGTTACCTGAATTTCTCCTTCTAAAACAACATGAAAATCATAACTCCTATCTCCTTCTTTAAATAAACACTCACCTACACTCAAATCAATCTCCGCTCCATATTTTTGCAGATGCTGTAAAACCTCATCTGACAACTTAGGAAAAAGAGTAGGAGAATTATTGGATTCTTGCAGCATAAAAAACATCTCAGAAGAAAAAGTTCTGGAATTTTTGACTTTTAACTTTTAACTTTTGACTTGAATTGTCACCCGTCACATGATTTAATCTCAACTGGAAGACGAACTTGAAAACAGGTTTTACCAGAACAAGAGGTAAATCTGATATCACCTTTATGTTTGCCAACTACAGTCCTGTAAACAATATCCAAACCTAATCCTTTACCTTGTCCTACACTTTTTGTAGTGAAAAAAGGTTCAAAAATGCGGGATTGAATTTCCGGTGATATACCGTGTCCATTATCAATAATTTCTATTAAAACTTGATCATTTTCGCACTTAGTCCGAATAGAAATTTGACCTTGATTACAAATCGCATCCAAAGCATTATCAATCAGATGAGTCCATACTTGATTTAACTCACTGCCATAGGCGCTAATTCTGGGTAAATTACCGTATTCTCTAGTTATGACCACACCATCTTTGAATTTATGGTGCATCATCTTCAGGGTACTTTCTAAACCATCATGAACATTCACCTCTTGTAGAGGGGCGCGATCCATGTAGGAATAATCCTGAAGTGCCTTCACAAGCTCCGAGACACGATCTGAACCTGCTTTCAGTTCAGAAAGCAACCCCAATCCAGTTAAAGTGGCTTCTAGCCAAGCCAAGATATCTCCTAAAGACTGATCAGGTACTTGCTGAGTAATTTTGTCGATGTCTTCACCATTGAGTCCTACTGTCACCAAAGTAGGGGCTAATTTCCAACCATCTTTAACTCCATGATCTTCTAGCCAATCGATTAACTCATCTTCCTGATCGCACCGAGTCAGAGGAGAAATTTGAGAAGATTTTTGTTGACGTTCAATTACATCTTTTTGCAAATAAGCCAAATATTCAACTTGTTCTTTGTTGAGTTGCTGCTGACTAAGTTGAATAACCAAAGATGGCAAATGTTGAAACAGCTTTTGCAGTTCTCCAACACCACGTCTTACCGCTGCCATTGGGTTATTCATCTCGTGAGAAAGTCCAGCAGCCATTGTTCCCAAAGCTGCTAATTTTTCCCGTTGCTGGGACATAGATTGTAATTCTTGTAACCGCTGTGCCGTTGTTTGCAGAATAGAAGTAGTGACAGTAGGCATCGTGGCCAGCATTTGCCAAAATGTATCTTTTTCTAATTCCAGAATATGGCAAGGTTGCACAGCTGTACCAGTACCCGGTAATTGAGTTTGTCCGGTTAAAATTATCAACTCACCAAATAAGGTTTTAGGTCCATAATTTACCAAAACAATTTTCTCATTTCCTACTTGTTGACTAATTTGCACCTCACCGTCAATCAAAACAAAAACTTGATCAGCCGGATCACCAAAATCGCGATGTATTTCACCTGGTTGAAGCCAAACTTCTTTTCCTTGTTCACACAACCACCGTAATTGTTCGTCATTTAAACTGGCAAACAATTCTACTTGACGTAAAACTTCTATATCCAGCATTGTAATTTAGATGGGGAATGGGGAAGGGGTGCAGGGGTGCAGAGGTGCAGAGGTGCAGGGGTGCAGGGGAGAAATTTATTCTCCTGACTTTTGTAGAGACGTTCCGCCTTTTGTAGAGACGTTCCGCCTTTTGTAGAGACATTCCGCCTTTTGTAGAGACGTTCCGCCTTTTGTAGAGACGTTCCGCCTTTTGTAGAGACGTTCCGCCTTTTGTAGAGACGTTCCGCCTTTTGTAGAGACGTTCCGCCTTTTGTAGAGACGTTCCGCCGGAACGTCTCTACTTACAACACCTTAGCCAGATATTGATGAATGAAACTCACACAAATTGAGCCTTCACCGACACCGGAAGCCACCCGTTTTACAGAACCATGATGGACATCACCGACGGCAAAAATACCGGGTACGCTGGTTTCTAATAAATAAGGCTCTCTGTCTACATACCATCCCTTTGGACGTTTACCATCTTTAAACAAATCTGGACCGGTGAGGATAAAACCGCGTTCATCTCGCTCGACAATTCCTTCTAACCAGTCGGTATGAGGAACTGCACCGATGAAAATAAATAGGGAGTTAGCAGTAACAGTTTCTTGTTCACCAGTGACATTATTGAGAATAGTTAAGGCTTCTAAACTATCTTCACCTTTAGCTTCAATGACACTGCAATTGAGTTGAACAATAATGTTTTCTGTAGCACCAATCTGCTCAACGAGATACTGTGACATTCCCTTACCCAGATTGTCTGCACGGACTAACATATGCACTTGTTTGGCAAATTTACTAAAGTGCATGGCGGCTTGTCCGGCGGAGTTTGCACCCCCAATAATGTAGACTTGTTCGTTGCTACATTCCATTGCTTCGGTCATGGCTGCGCCGTAGTATACACCGCGACCTGTGAGTTTTTCGATTCCAGGGACGTTTAACCGTCGCCAAGATACACCCATTGCCAGCATTAAGGCATGACAAGCAATTTCTGAGCCGTCTTTGAGGATAGCGTAACGATAGAAACCATCGATGCGAATACCGCTGACTTCTTGGGGTGTGAGAATTTCTACACCAAAGCGTTTGGCTTGGGTAACTCCGCGTCTGGCTAAATCTGCACCGCTAAGACCGACAGGAAAGCCAAGATAGTTCTCAATTCTGGAGCTTGTACCTGCTTGTCCTCCGGGGGCTTCTCGTTCGATCATCACGGTTTTTAGCCCTTCTGATGCGCCATAAACTGCGGCGGCTAAACCTGCAGGACCACCACCAACAATGGCTAGGTCATAAAATGGTTGTTTGGCTTGAGTTTGCAGTCCTACTTTTTCGGCGATTTGGATGTTACTAGGTTTAACTAAACGTTCTCCGTCTCCTAAAATGACGAGGGGGAGGCTGAGTTTGTTTTCACCGCTGTAGTTGAGTAGTTCTTGTCCTTCTTTGTCGCGTTCAATGTCTAACCATTGATAAGGAACGTGGTTACGGGCGAGGAAATCTTTGATGTTATGGGAGTCAGGAGACCAACGATTACCAATAATGCGAATACCTTCAAAGGGTGGATGGTAGGAGGCTAACCAGTCATCTAGTAAATCGTTGAGGATGGGATATAAACGTTCTTCTGGTGGGTCCCAAGGTTTGGTTAAATAGTAATTGATATTGGTTTTATTGATGGCGGCGATCGCTGCATCCGTATCAGCGTAGGCTGTGAGTAATGCGCGTTTGGCTTCGGGAAAGATGGTGATTGCTTCTTGCAGAAATTCTATGCCAGTCATTTGCGGCATTCTTTGATCCGCTAGGAATAAGGCTACTGTTTCATTACGTAATTTTAATTCTTTGATGGCTTCTAGTGCCTGTGCGCCTGACTCTGCGCGTAAAATGCGGAAGCGATCGCCATATTCTCTTCGTAGATCACGAGCGATCGCTTGTAATACTTGCGGGTCATCATCCACGGTCAGAATCATCGGTTTAGCCATAATTTTTCCGTATCCTTTAGGTTTACGATTGCCTGAAGTAGTGTTATTTCATCCGCGCTACGCTAACAGCAGTAGTCATCTCACGTTGCTGAGTATAACCGCAGTTAGCACAAATTATGAGTTCTGGGGTTTAAATTTTTGTAATCTTTGATATAGCAATCCTAAATTATCAGCCTTTCAGGCACTTAAAGAACTCTACAAAAAGAAATGCCCAATGTCATATATTTAGATTATTACTATCTTGTTGATTGATAAATAATCGCAAAACTGATAATCCTAAGATTATTAAAAATAACACTAATCCAATTGTACAAGCATAGCTGAATTCTAAATTACTAAATGCCTGTTCATACAAATAATAAACAATTGTCTTAGAACTATTCAGGGGACCACCTCCAGTCATAATATAAACTTCTTCAAATACTTTAGTGGCAGAAATAGCAGAAATTACGGCTACTAAAGCTAAATAAGGCTGCATTAAAGGAATGGTAATATCTAAATGTTTGCGAATACCATCTGAACCATCAATTGCTGCGGCTTCGTAAATATCAGCAGGAATAGATTGCAACCCTGCTAAATAGATTACCATATAATATCCTAAGCCTTTCCAAATAGTCACAGCCATTACACTAGCTAGTGAAATTGGCAAAATTCCTAATATTTTGGCTGGACTAGTTAACCAGGGAATTCCTTCGGGAAATATACTGAAAGTTTTCAAAATTTGATTCAATAAACCGTTTTCTGCATACAACCATTTCCAAGCTATGCCTGCAACTATCATTGAAATTACTACAGGTGTATAATATGCAGTTCTAAACCAATTCATTCCCCGCAATTTTTGATTTACCAAAATTGCCAAAATTAAGGGAGCAATTACCAAAATCGGCACGACACAAACAAGATAGAGAAAGGTGTTTTCTAAGGTTTTCCAAAAAACTGCATCTTTCCACAACCGGAGAAAGTTTTCAAACCCTACCAATTTAGGTGCTTCCCCAATATCCTGATAGGTGGTGAAGCTGAGGTAAAATGCTTGCAGTGCTGGCCAAAAAACAGTTAACCCTAATAGAACTAAAGCAGGTAATAAAAATAAATAAGGCGTTAATTTATGTTGAATAATAAGCCATTTTTTGGGTGTTAATTGGTTCATCATATAGCAGCAGTCAGGAGTCAGGAGTCAGGGGTCAGGGGTCAGGAAGCAGCAAGTAATATATTATATTATTCTCCCCGTCTTCCCATCACCGTTATAACTCACAACTTGTGTAAATAGGCGATCGCTAAGTAGGTGGGTAGAAATAAATATCATACCCAGATAATAGACTTTTCAGGAAATCGCTGCCTTATCTCCTGAGCTTTTGATACTATGGCTTTTCAAGCAAGCATAGTAATTTATTTGATTAAGTTGGTCAGTTTGAGTAATTCTCGGCTGTGATGTAGGCAACTGCTAAAGGCGTTAATTCGCGTTCCAATTGAGTAATCACACTATGATCAAAATGTGACCAAATTCGTTTTTGACCAAAGACACAAGGCTGCAAAATTCCCCAGAGTTGACCATCTTGGCATAAGTGAGCATGAACCAGCGAGCGATGTCCAAAGTTCTGGCGCTCAAACTCTTTATTTACGACTTTTGGGCTTGCAGTTTCAACATCTTCAATATATACAGAAGCTTCAGTTCGCAGTGCAGCAGCAAACAAAGGGTCTTCTTGGGGCAATGATACTGGCTCTAATTTCCACTCGGAACCTGTCATATCTGGAATATTTTGATTTCGCCGCCAGCAATAAGCAACTTTGCCAAACTGAGTTTGAGGATTTCTCAAGTACAGAAAGCAGCGATCGCATTGTAATACTTCCCCAACTGCCGGCAGTATTGCAGAAAAGATAGAATCTGGCTCGATATATTTGTCTAAAATACTTTGTATGGTTTCTGGCAAAGCTAAGTAAGTCATTGAAAAGCAAGTTCTAAACTTACATATTTTCTCAATTACCTGTAACTAAAAGCATCATCCCACCGACACATATAATGCACAGGTTGGCGATTCCAATCCCCAAGATTGCCTTATCTGCCAGAGGGCTAGTAACGGCTTCAGGTTTTGCCTACCAGTCAACTCCGACCTTACCTGGCACTGTTTCGGCAAAATCAGGGTTACTTCTTTTTTTTGCGAAGGTGTTGTGTGGTATGAGCTATTTTTCATGTAATGTGCATAATAAAGCATTATTACCCAACCGAAAAGATCATGTTATTAGTTGCTTTATATCAGGTCAACAATTATTTATCAGAATTTATTGGTCAAATTTTTTATAGGGAAAATGATTTTTTAAATCAGTGAAAAATAAACATTGATAACTGATAAATGATAACAGATAACAGATAACAGATAAGTGAAAAAAGCAGCATCAGAGTACAAAGCTAATTTATTAGTGGTTGATGATCATCCTGACAATTTGCGTATACTATCTGCAATTCTTAGTCAGGAAGGGTACAAAGTCAGAAAAGCAATCAGTGGAGAAATCGCCTTAGATACAGTTAAAGTTGAAGCCCCTGATCTAATTCTGTTGGACATCAAGATGCCAAAAATTGATGGCTACAAGGTCTGCTCAATTCTCAAGCAAAGTAATGAAACTCGTGATATTCCCGTCATTTTTTTAAGTGCCTTGGATACTGCTGCTGATAGGGTGAAAGGATTTGAAGTAGGGGGTGTTGACTATATTACTAAACCTTTTCAAGTAGAAGATGTATTAGTTAGAATTAAACATCAACTCACTATTGTCAGACAACGCCAGGAACTTTATGAACATAATCAGGCCTTAATTCAAGAAATTCAGTATCGCAAACAAATTGAGTCCAAACTAAAATTGTTGCTAACAACGATTAATTTAGTCAGTCAAGCCCCCAATTTAAATCATGCCCTAGAAGCTGTTTTGCGCGAAGTTTGTCGGACGATTAATTGGGACTATGGTGAGGCTTGGATTGCTAATTTAGATGGTACAGAATTACAACTAGGTCAAGCTTATTATAAATTTTCTGATCAAGCTTTAAAAAAGTTTCATCAAGCAAGTTTAGAATACAGTTTTTCCTATGGAGTCAAACTAATAGGACAAGTTTGGGCAACTCAACAACCAGAATGGCTTGAAGATATTTCACAGGTGCAGGAAGATGTATTCTCACGGTTTGAACTGGTGCAGGATACAGGATTGAAAACTATCTTTGCTGTACCAATTACTATAGAAGGAAAGGTACTGGTGATTATGTGCTTCTTCCAGCGATCGCTCTTACCTTACAATTCAGAACTGGTAGAATTGGTAAATGCAGTTGCTCTAGAATTGAGTGGATTTATTGGGCGTAAGCAAACAGAAGAAGCTCTCAAACAAGCAAATAAAGAATTAGTAAGGTTAGCAAATCTAGATGGTTTAACAAAAATTGCCAATCGCCGCTGTTTTGATGAATCTCTTGCTCAAGAGTGGCTCCGACTGAAAAGGGAAAAATCACCCTTGGCACTGCTACTAGGCGATATAGATTATTTTAAGTATTATAACGATTATTATGGTCATCAGGCAGGTGATGAATGTCTGCGGCGAGTAGCAAAGGCAATGGCACAAAGCTGCAACCGCCCTGCTGATTTAGTCGCTCGGTATGGTGGTGAAGAATTTGCTATCTTACTGCCTAATACCGATTTAGATGGGGCAATTCATATTACTAAACAAATTCAGCAAGAAATAGCCAGGATAGCCATCTCTCATCAATATTCTGCCGCCAGTGAGCAAGTAACTTTGAGTATTGGCGTTGTCAGTATGGTTCCTACAAATGACACTTCACCAGAAGTCATCATTGCCGCAGCAGACCAGGCACTTTATAAGGCAAAAGCTCAAGGACGCAACACCTACTGTATTTATAGCCGTTGACAGGTAACAGGAGGCAGTTAGCTGATAACTGATATTTGATGAAATTGCTCAAATATGTGAGAAAAAATGACCTAATGATTAATAACAACCTAATATAGAAATTACTATCAAATCCTATTATTAAGAACTAATAAGTTAATTATGAAGATTGAGTAAATAGACTATGATTCTAATACAAACTAGTGTGCCACTGAAACTGTTAGAAAACTTGTTTTTTCTGGTAGCGAAATGTTAGTGGTACTGATAACAGATCAGCCGAAAAGTCGCTTAAATATTAAGAAACTTTGGTTCTGTTACTGTTGTCTACACTTTGTTTATAACACGTACACAACTGATGGAATCTCAGCGCCAGGTTTTAATCCGCTTTCTCTGGCGCTTTTTCATAGCTTGATCCCATAGACTTGGAAAAAAATCACCTCCAGCGAAGGTCAATCACTGGAGGATAGGAATCAAAGACATTGGAATGTGAACTAGTCTTGAGACCAATTTATCTTGCTCACAAACCTATTCACTCTATCGGAAGGAAAGGGTTTCTACTCATCCTGAATATATCAAAGGAAGTATTGTGGTCATTTCTGACTGAGATTCCGGGTAGATTAAATTTATCTCGAATAGAGGTAATAGGACGACTTTATACCGAATCTTCTATAGCCAAAATAGAGCATCAATATAGATGCACTAGCGAAGCCGCTTTGGGACTACCTAAAGCGGTTTTGTAGTAAATTTCATGGTTTGTTTAACCAGACATAAAAAAAGACCCCCGGTTGTACACCGAGGGATTCTGCAAGTCGGAATTATCGCACAAAGACATTCGCGCATCTAAGATAGCAATGCAACACTTCAAAAATCTGCCAAAATGCCATAAACATCAAAGGTCAGTATTAGATAATAAATATGTTATCCTTAATGCCAAGAATATATTAGGTTCTTGATTCAAAAATTATTCTGAGTTTATACTGAAAATTCTGAATAAATGAACAGAGTAAGTAGTTAAAATTAAAAAAAGGTAATACCCATAATACCCATATCCCCGACTTTTTTGAGAAGTCGGGGATCTATCTCCTCAGAAATGTTGACTCAATACTTGTCGGTTAAGGAAATGTAGGTTGGGTTGAGCGATAGCGAAACGCAACAAAATCCTTGATAATGTTGGGTTTCGTTCCTCAACCCAACCTACCGTATAATTACTTTTTAGGCTTAACCGAGCAGTATTGAATGTTGACTTACTTAATTATTTTTATCACAACCCACAAAATGAGAGAACTATACCCACTCATCCAACCCTACCGAAAAGATTATTTACAAGTTTCCCAGTTGCACAGGATTCATTTTGAAGAATCTGGTAATCCCCAAGGTCAACCAATTGTTTTACTGCATGGTGGTCCTGGTGGTGGATGTCCTCCCTTTTATCGACAATATTTCCACCCGGAAAAATGGCGATTGATTATGTTTGACCAGCGTGGTTGTGGTCAAAGTACACCTCATGCAGAATTGCGGGAAAATACGACTTGGGATTTAGTCAGCGATATTGAAAAATTACGGGAATATTTAGGTATAAAAAAGTGGGTTGTATTTGGTGGCAGTTGGGGTAGTACCTTGTCATTAGCTTATAGTCAAACCCATCCTTCTCGCTGCACAGGATTAATTTTGCGTGGCATTTTTATGTTAAGACAAAAGGAATTATCCTGGTTTTATCAAGAAGGTGCTAGTTATATTTTTCCTGATGCTTGGGAAGAATATCTGAAACCCATTCCCATCGCTGAACGTGGGGATATGATTAAAGCTTATTACAAACGCTTGACAAGTCCAGATTTACAAATTCAATTAGCAGCGGCGCGTGCTTGGTCAATTTGGGAAGCGAGTACAAGTAAACTATTATTAGATCCTACACTAATACAACAGTTTGGTGATGATGAATTTGCGGCAGCTTTTGCGCGGATTGAATGCCATTATTTTATTAATCAGGGCTTTTTTACAACTGAAAATCAATTATTAGAAAATGTTCACCGCATCCGTCATATTCCTGCTGTTATTGTCCAAGGACGCTATGATGTGGTTTGTCCGATGGTATCAGCTTGGGAATTACATCAAGCGTGGCCAGAAGCGGAATTTATTGTTGTTCCTGATGCGGGACATTCGATGAGTGAACCAGGAATTCGTACTGCTTTAATTGAGGCTACAGATAAGTTTACTTCCGTTTTGAAGTGATACAGTAGGAGTCAAGAGTCAGGAGTAAAACAGGCTTTGTGTATAGGTTTCAATTGAGATTCTGTACCTCATTGATCTGCAATCTGCTGTATTTGTGTTACAGCTATTTTCAGGTAAATGAACCACATTTTTAAATTTCACGCCAAGACGCAAAGGGAAAAAGATTAATTAAGGGTGTGGTAAAATATCAATAAACTTGAAAACTGCACTTAATCTTTAACGGCTTAATTTGCTTTCTTCCTTTGTGTACTTTGCGGTTATTTTCAGAAGAATTAAGTGTAACTTCATACATGAAAACTGATGTAAAATCTTAACGCTCTCCTCTCAAATTATCGAAACAATCTGGTCTAAAACCGGACTTCGTCCAAAGTTTTTGCAGAGGGGCATAAATCCCCGTTACAAAATCGGCCTCCTGCCCCCTGCCTCCTGCCTCCTGCCTTCGTTATACGACCCATACCAATGATGTACCGCTAACCACCCAACTGATAACAAACCTGCCAGACTCAGAGTGATACCACTAAAGGGTATTAATAATCCAAATACAGGTAAAATTGCTCCAGCAATAGTACAAATAATTGCGGCTAAAGCAGCTTGACTATTTGCACCTAAACCATAGGTTAAACCCAGTAAAATCAATGAAATCATCAACCAAGCTATTTCTGCATTGATTACCCGCGCCATGTAGGTTAAAGTTAACAAACAAGCGAAGAAAATACCCGCCGCGATCGCCACATTTTTTAAACTCATTGGTAGGGACAAATATAAAAGCAATATCCACCACAAAAATAACGCTGGAGCTAACAGTAACAACCGGGGAATAATGCCAGTTTTACCAATTGGTTGGGTGCTGGTAAATACGCCAAAGGGATTTCTCACGGAGACGTTATCATCAAATATCCAAGTAAATTGAGTGCTGTCACTACCACTTTTAATTTCATGAGGAACAATACCACTAGCAAAGTCGGCATTTCTAAAATTAGCAGTTGCTGTGAGACGAAATTGAGAAAGTAACTGATTGGTAGCATTATAAACCCAACGTGGTCCACCTTGCGCTTGATAGGTAACTCTCAATGTGGTTTCTTGTCCTGGTTCTAAGCGAAAGGGAAAACCATAATCTCCAGGGTTAGTTTGTTTTAATCTGGTTCCATCTCGTTCTACTTTGTAACTAGATAGTAGTGTGTAACCTGATGGTGGGGGTGCTTCAAAGAAAAAACTATTAATATCACTTAATTGGTTGATGATTTTGTAATCAGCAGTGTAGTCTGTGCTATAAATGGCACTACGATTTTGAACGTTTACACTTTGGTCAATCTTAACTTGAATTTGTGAGCCGGCTAAGTTGAGATAGCGGGTAACTTTTTGTTTATCATTCACCTTAACTATTCTGCCGTTAACTTGGGTAGTATAGCTGTATGGTTCTTCGGTGACATAACGTACTTGGGGCGCATTTTGTTCTAATTTATCACCTGCTACACTTTCGGATACTTGTGCCACTTTTGCTTGTTCCCAATGGTGATAACGGTTGCTTAAAGTGGAAGTGAAGAAAAATCCGGTAACTAATAAAATTAAAATCAGGGCTAAATGTTGTAGTCCTTTGAGAAGTTGGGAATAACGAATCGACCATTCCCCAAAGAAAACAGCTTGTTCGCTGGTGTTTTGTCTCAGGGAAAAACTGATGAGGGCGATCGCTACTCCCAAGGCTACAATTAAAAATACAAATAATAGTGAACCTTGAAGTAGTTGCGTGCCAAACTTGATTAACTCATCAGGATGTGTTAAATCTGGCAGTCCGGGTATACCTTGAGCAGAAGGGGACATGGGTAGATATGTAGATTTTCAAATATTTAAACAACTTGACAGATAGAATTTCGCAAAAGTTTCTGCAAAAATACTATAGGAAGCCTGTTTGATTATTGAAATTATTCGTAGAGGGAGGGAACTCTAAACAGGGAACAGGGAACAGAAAACAAGGAATCAAGGCATACTGAGTTTTTTATGGCTTACGCCACGCTACGCTATCAAAAATCAAATAGTAGTCCTATAGAAAAACAGTGTGAAATTTAATGACTAAAATTCAATTACAAAGCAAAGATACACAGATGCAACAAAGCACTATCCCACACTTAGGGTTGGTTTGCATCACTATTGATAAGCAAGTGCGTTTTCGGACTATTACCCGCACTCGTTATTTAACACTTTCTCTTCAACAACGTGAAGATACCCTCAGAGAACTTTATCAGCATAATTTGCGCTACTTGGATGGGGCGTTAACTTTCTGTCAACAGCAGAATATTCGGCTTTATCGAATGACTTCGGCTTTATTTCCAATGAGTGATCTGGAAGATGAAATTGGCGCAAATATTTTAGCAGAAATGAGCGTTGATTTAAGTAAAATTGGGCAACGCTCCCAAAGTTTAGGAATCAGGATGGTGTTGCATCCTGATCAATTTGTAGTGTTGAGTTCTGATTCTGATGAAGTCATAGAAAACAGTATCAAAATTTTAGCAAACCACGCCCACACTTTAGATTTACTCGGTTTACCTCAGTCACCTTGGGCGTTAATGAATATTCATGGTGGTAAGTCCCAACGTGCAGAAAAGTTGGTCAAGGTAATTTCTGAACTACCACCAGGCATCAAAAACCGCTTGACTTTAGAAAATGATGAATATGCCTATAATGCCAGGGATATATTAGCTGTATGTGAACAGGCAGGTATACCGATGGTTTTTGATGCCCATCACCATATTTGCTATGAAAATTTAGATTCTTATAATCATTCAAGTGTAGAGTGTATGGTTTTGGCTGCGCGAGAAACTTGGAAAAATCCAGATTGGCAGTTAGTACACATATCTAATGGTGAATCAGGTTTTAATGATAGAAAGCACAGTGATTTAATTACTGCTATGCCTGATGCTTATTACCAAGTACCTTGGATAGAGGTGGAAGCGAAACACAAAGAAAAAGCGATCGCTCATTTGCGGGATTGGTGGTTAATTCAGAAGAATTAAGGATATATTAACTTTACTTAGGTATTTTCCTCCTGGTGCAAAATAATAAAATCAGATATGGCGATTGCGATTGATTTTGGTACTAGCAACACAGTGATTACTCGCTGGAACCCCGTCACCCAGCAGCCAGAAACCTTGACTTTAGCGGGTTTTTCTATTCAACAAAGTCTCAATCCCCCACTGATTCCTAGCTTGGTCTATGTAGAAGAAGCGAGTCAGGGTAAAATCTTAGTTGGCCAGCAAGTGCGCGATCGCGGTTTGGATCTCAAAGGTAATACCAGGTTTTTCCGTAGCTTTAAACGCGGTATAGGGGCAGATATTCAGGGTTTTTTACCAGAACTGGATGGGGAAATTATCACCTTTGAAAAAGTGGGCAAATGGTTTTTAACCAGGCTAATTGAAGAATTAGCACCCATGGAAGGTGGTTTAGATTCTTTGGTTTTAACCGTACCTGTAGACAGTTTTGAAGCTTATCGCCACTGGTTAGGCCAAGTTTGTCAAGCACTGCCTGTAGAACAAGTAAGGATATTAGATGAACCCACGGCCGCAGCGTTGGGTTATGGTTTAACAGCACAAGAAAATCTGTTAGTAATTGATTTTGGTGGTGGGACATTAGATTTGTCCTTGGTACGTCTAGATCAAAAGGTACAAGCTAATCCTAAACCAGTAGGATTTTTATTGAAGTGGGGTAATAAATCCCTAGCTGAAGATTCAAAACAAAAGGTAAAAACTGCCCGTGTACTAGCAAAAGCAGGAGAAAATTTAGGTGGTACAGATATTGATAATTGGATAGTTGATTACTTTGCTAAAACTAAAGGGTTGCCAGTCAATTCTTTAATTACTCAGTTAGCGGAACGGGTAAAAATTCAGTTATCTACCCAAAATCAAGCGAGTGAAGTTTATTTTAATGATGAGACTTTTGAAAGTTATGAATTGGATCTTGACCGCCAAATTTTAGAGAATATCCTCAAAGAAAATGGATTTTTTGACAAGTTACATGAT
Source organism: Anabaena sphaerica FACHB-251 (assembly GCF_014696825.1). Classification (NCBI taxonomy): domain Bacteria; kingdom Bacillati; phylum Cyanobacteriota; class Cyanophyceae; order Nostocales; family Nostocaceae; genus Anabaena; species Anabaena sphaerica. The sequence goes on from NZ_JACJQU010000011.1 coordinate 73,513, forward strand.
GCCATGATGACATTGTTACAGCAAGCCCGTCGTCAAGGAATCGAACTTGATGATATTAATGCCGTTTTGTTAGTGGGTGGAACTGTGCAGTTACCCGCAGTGCAGACATGGGTAAGCCAATATTTTGAACCTGAAAAAATCCGTTGTGAACGTCCGTTTGAAGCGATCGCTCAAGGTGCGCTACAAATTACACAAGGTTTGGAAATTAAAGACTTTCTTTATCATAGCTATGGTGTACGGTACTGGGATCGACGTAACCAGCGTCATAGTTGGCAACCCATTATTAAAGCAGGTCAAGCTTATCCCATGAGTCAACCAGTAGAATTAGTTTTGGGTGCTTCTAGGGAAAATCAACCCAGTATTGAGTTAATTTTGGGAGAATTGGGGGACGAAACAGGAGATACAGAAGTTTATTTTGATGGTGAACGCTTAGTAACTCGCAAAATTAAATGTTTGACAACCACCGTCAAACCCCTCAATGATAGTGAAGGTGCGAGAAATATTGCTCAACTTTCACCCCCTGGTTTTCCAGGGAGCGATCGTATTAAAATCCTCTTTCAAGTCGATGAACAACGTTTTTTAAGAATTACCGTTGAGGACTTGTTAACTAATGATACCTTGGTAGAAAATCAACTTGTAGCGCAGTTGAGTTAAATACAGCAAATTTCATCTGAGTAAGGCTTCTGTGAGCGTCAGCGGCTCGACGGAGGCTTCTCCGAATGTCCGAACGGTACACAAGGGTGGGCTTTCCTGCCCACAGCAGTCATAGAAGAATCTCTAATCATTAAATATTTGATAAATACTAATTCCTCGTTCTGAATAATTCTCATAAATATGCTGATAAACCTCCAGACATTTTTTCTCATACACTTCTATTGAATAACTTGGAGGTAATTTATCTAGAATATCTTTAATTGTCACTTCTACACCTGCTCTAGTTTGCTGACGTTTTCTCCAGTCTAAAACTAACTTCTCTCGTTTTAATATTTCTAGTAGTTCCCTTGCTACTTGTTTGACTTTATCAGTGCGAAATTTTTGAATTAATGTAAATATATAACGATGGTCTTCTTTAAGTAACAATTTTAAATGTTCAGCGTTTTTTGCTCTCACTTCTTGTTCTGGTTCTGTGACTACACCAGCATAGGCAAAGTTTTTATAAATTTGGTCGTCTAGGTCTTCTCTATCTGTGATAATTAAAAATGTCCAGTTTCCTATTAGTTTACGCAGGATTTTTTGAGAAAAGAATACCATAGAATAGCTTTTACCGCTTCCTTGAGTATGCCAAAATACACCTAACTTACCTTGGTTTTGTTGAATTTTTTTAACTCCCTCAATGGCACTATTAACCCCTAAAAACTGATGATTTTTAGCTACTATTTTTACTAATGAACCTTTAGCTGTATAGAAAAAGATAAAATTTTCTATCAGGTCTAGAAGTCGCGTTTTGTCACAAGTTCCTTTAATTATTGTGTCTAGAGAAATTATGCCTTCTTCACCTTCACTATTGATTTTCTTCCATTCGCTATAGTATTCCCAGGATGCTGTTAAACTACCGATGCGGCTTTTACTACCATTAGAAAGGATAATGAAGGCGTTGTACCAGAAAAGCTGAGGTATTGTATTGTTTGTTTGTAGTCTTGAAGATTGTTTTTATAGGCTAATTCTAAGCGTTTATGATGTGCCTTCAGTTCAATAAATACTAAGGGTAAACCATTTACAAACCCTATTAAGTCAGCACGTCTAGTATATATTTCTCCTGTCACCCAAAATTGAGAAGCTAGGAAGAAATCATTATTAGTAGGTGTTTCCCAGTCAATAACCTTAACTGTTTCTACCTGTTCTTCATCATTATCATCTTTGAAGCTGACTTTTACCCCAGTTTTTAGTAGTTGGTAAATTTCTTTATTAGCGTTTTCTAATGCTTGTTCTGAGTCGGGGTGAAGGTAGCGCATAGGTGCTGGTGTGATTACGCAGGGTTTTGTATTTATTATGCGCTATTTTTTAATTGGATGGTAGAGACGACCCGATGGGTCGTCTCCTCCATGCAGGTCGTCTAATTGAATTTTCTCACATTGAAATTCGCCGGATGATGTTCATCTTCTTCCCATTTCATAGGATTATTAATAATATATTCTCGAATTTGATTTAGAGCTTCTTCATCACGGATAATATGGTCATGAAATCTACTTTGCCACCGAAAATCTGTATATCCAGCCGCCCAAATTTGTTTGGTGCAAACTGATTTGAATTGACCAATTATTGAACCTAGAGAATTAGATTGTAATCGCGTTTTATCCGTAGAGACGTTCCGATGTGTAGAGACGACCCGCCGGGTCGTCTCTACGAGGGTTTTATCAATAATCACAATACCATGTAGATGATTTGGCATAATTACCCAAGCATCTAATTTAATATTAGGGCGAATTTCTTCTGTTTTTTGCCACTCTACAGCGACAATTTCACTAATGAGATTTAAAACCATTTCCCCATTAATAATTTCTCCAAAAAAAGGGTGTTTATTGTAGGTGCAAATAGTGACGAAATAATAGCCGTTAGATGTATAATCCCACTTTGGACATCTTGCTGATTCAATGCGATATTTATTTTTGTATAGAGTCATGGAAATCAAATTGATGTTGTTATTAATTCTTGGTGTTTACCCCATATTGTAGAGACGACCCGGCGGGTCGTCTCTACGAGTAATGATATCATGCAGCAATGTCTAGAATGTCAATGCCTAGCTTTTCTACGTCTATTTCTCCTGAGATGAGTTTGGGTAAGAGTAGGTCACGGGTAGCGCGGAGGTTTTGGTTTCTTTTAATTAAGTTTTTCTTTAATATGAATAAAGGTTCAACATTTTGGCTAAATTTTTCAAGAATTTCAGCAGATGGAATGACTACAGGTAAACCATGAATATCATTTCTGTTCAGAGTAGGAACAGCAGCACCAGAATTATATTGTTCTAATCTTAAACTTTTGAGTAAATAAAACGCATAAATAGGTGTAACTGTACGAAATTCTTTAACCCATAAAGTAGTATTTAAAGCCCAAAAATCTTCATCAACATACATTACAGTTCCAAGAGAACCACTTCGACCTGTAACTATACCAGGTGCTTTAACTTTAGCTTCATTATGAGTTCCAACAACTCCTGTAGCTGCATAGACTAGAATATTTCCCTCTTGACGCTGTTTACTTGGTAAATCAAAACCTCTTTGAAGAATTAAAGCATCTTCTAACTTTCCTATCCAGCCTTCAGGAATTAAACCTAACTCAGACTCAACCATGTTTACCTGTTCATGACCAGGAAAGCGGAACTTTACAAACCACTCATGGTAGAGAGTTTGCGCCATTTCTTCTAATATTTTGATGCGTCTTGTGTTGTTTTCGATTAAGTCGTCGTAGGCTGATAGAATAGAGCATATTTTCTTTTAGGTAGCAATTGGAGGTAAGGGAACTTCTAAATTAGAAAGTATACCTTGGTTTAAATTAGAAATATTTGTTCCATTTCCTTGTGCAGACAAAGTTTGTCGCATCAAAGATGAACGAAATAAATAAGCATAAAACCTTGGGACTACTTTTTTTGATTTAAACCTAAGCTTTATTGTAAAGGCAGAATGTGCTACTTGTTCCTTAATATCGGCAATAAATAGGCTTCTACCAATTAATTCTCTGTTTCCATTTGACCTCACAAAAATAATGTCATTTTTTTGAAGTAGGTCTTGTTCTTTAATTATTCCTGTAGGCTCAACTTCATCCAAGCTATTAAATGAAGCAATATTGTCGTTTTTAAAATCTTTAACGTTGATCACTTTAATTCCCTTACCAAAATTATCTTTTGTATAGTTAATTCCATTTCTAAATTCTGCCATACTTCCTAAATTTACACTTTCCCAAGCGACACTTTTATTTCTCATAGTGTCTTCTCCAATAACAAAGCAACACTTTCCGCAATTCTTTCTTCTAACTCCCGCGCTTCCACATTCAAAACTTCCAATTCCTCATTTAACTCCTCCAACCTTTCCGCAAAATCAAAATCTTCCACTTCCTTCTCAGCAACCCCCACATAACGACCAGGGTTTAAACTCCAACCCTGTGCTTCTATCTCATTAATAGTTGCTACCTTACACAAACCAGCAACATCAATATATTTACCCTCTGGGAATTTCTCTTGTAGGGAGAATTCATGAATTCTCCCTACCTGTTCATGAATTATCCCTACTTGATGATTATTTTCTACCGCTTCCCCTCTATATAACCTCACAATATTAGCAATAAATTCAATCTGTTCTGGTGTAAATTCTCGATGCGCTCTATCTGTGTATAAATATGTCTAGCATCAATAAATAATACTTTATTCTTGCGATTATGGAGACGTTCCACCGGAACGTCTCTACATTTACCCTTATCAAAAAACCATAAAGTACAGGGTAAAGTCACAGTGTAGAAGAAGTTAGAACCAATAGCGACCATAACATCAACTACACCTAACTGGATTAATTTCTTCCTAATTTCTAACTCTGAACCTCTAGCATCACTAGCAGAGTTAGCCATCACAAACCCTGCTCTCCCGGTTTCATTTAAAGCACTATAAAATAAATTAATCCAGATATAATTAGCATTATCTATTTTGGGTAATCCTAATTCTTGAAACCGGATATCACCCTGCATTTTCTCCTTATCCACCTTATCAACGTTAAATGGTGGATTAGCCATCACAAAATCAAAGAAACCTATAATATCTATATTATCGTGGTTAATTTCATAATAAGTATTACCCTGTTTAATATCTCCTGAAAGTCCATGTACTGCTAAGTTCATCTGACATAAATTAACAGTTTCTCCTACTTTCTCTTGACCATAAATACTAATCTCTTCATTAGGTTTTTTCTTATGTCTTTCTATAAACTTTGCACTTTGGGCAAACATACCACCAGAACCACAAGCAGGGTCATATATCCGCCCGTGATAGGGTTCTAGTATTTCTACAATTAATTTAACTATAGAAGTAGGTGTAAAGAACTCTCCGCCTTTCTGTCCTTCACTCATGGCAAATTTACCAAGGAAGTATTCGTAAATCTTGCCGAAAGCATCTCCTTCTAAATCTTCACCAAAATCAATTTTATTAAACTTTTTCAGTAATTCTATTAATAACTCGTTATCAAGTTTGTTATAATTTTTAGATAAAGCTCCATCTAAATCTGTATTTTCATTTTCTATCGCCTTCATTGCTTGGTTAATAGCTTTACCGAAGTTTTCACTTTCTGGTAATTCTAGTAATTTAGAAAAACGTGCTTCTTCAGGTAAGTACATTACACCCTTAGCCTGAAAATCGGTTTTAGAAATTCCTCTTCTACCGCTTCCCTGGCTTTTTAATTCCTTCTCCGCTTGGGTAAACTTCCAGTCAGCATAACGGAGAAAGATTAAACCTAATACTGGTACAGAATACTCTGATGATTTTAGTTTAGAATTTGCCCTAAGTTCATCAGCAGCATCCCATAAACGTTTTTCTAATTCTGTTGTGTTGGCTGGCATGGAGGAACAGTCATAATAAAACCTTATGAATTATACGGCTATCTGTACCTAAAAATACCTGATTACATATAATTCTTATTCTGGTTACTGAAATTAACTAGTCCTGTTATGCAACTTCCCATATCTAATGAGATACTGGTAGAGTACAGCCAACTTATGCAAGTCGCTAGAATTATTGATTTTTCGTCATTTTAAAAAGCCCGTGACGAGGATTGAACTCGTGACCTCACCCTTACCAAAGTGAATTGATGGTAATTGGTGATTTGTAGAGGGCATTTGTAGCGAAAATCATCCTGTAGGCTACTGGTAGAAAAAAGGTATAGAAGTATTCTTGCATTTATCTCAGTAGGTGCAAGAGATGCAATTACAGGACAGTAAGCTACAAAAAGCATTAGAACGTGCTAACCAGAAATTAGACATCCTTAAAATAGAAGTTGATAAATCTAGGTTGAGAATTAGATGTAGAAAGCGTGATATCAGTTTTTGTAAATACACTCATGCTTCTACCTTGGATGGCTTAGAAGCAACTACAGCGATATGCAAGGAAATAGAGTCAGACTATTACAGAGGTAACTTTGATAATACCTTGGTCAAATATGGGTTAGCAAAGGAAAGCACCCCTAAACTTACAGAAATAATCACACTACCATCTGAACCTAACCTAATGGAGATATGGGAATCATACAAAGCACTAAAACCAGAACCACCTAAAAGTACATACAACAATAGATGGATACCTGTAGATAGATGGTTGAGTGAATGCCCTAGCGAATGTTTAGTGATATCTAACGCAGATAGGCTTTTAGCATGGCTAAGGAGTAAATACAGTGATGGATATATTCACACACCGTTAAGCACTATCAGAACTGCTGTAAATCTATCTATCAAGTTAGGTAAGTTAAAATCTGGTAATCCATTCTCAACACTGCTATCAATACTAGAAGTTGATTCCAGAAGCATACAAATATACTCCAAGAATGAAGCAAAAACAATACTAGAGGCTTTCAAGGATGGAAGATTTGATAAAGATAAATCAGCTTATTCAAGTGCTTTTTATTCTGGATATGTAGAGTTCAGAATCAGAACAGGATGTAGACCTAGTGAAGCAATAGCACTCACTTGGAATGATATTAAGTTCGGGAATGAGAAAGTATCAATCATTTTTAACAAGCGATATTCTAGCGGGCAACTTTTACAGGGTACTAAAAATGGTGTAGATGCTAGAATCTTTCCTTGTAATAAACAGATGATAGAATTCTTGGGATTATTGCCAGAAACACCTAATGATAATAATTTGGTATTCCCTAGTTATGAGGGTACATATATCGACCAACATAATTTTCATAACAGATACTGGAATCCAATAGTAAATAAACTGTTCACTCAAAAGCTGATATCCAAGGAATTAACATTTTATGATTTGAGGCATAGTTTTATCACGTGGATGTTGAGAGATGGAGTAGACATCAAAACTATTGCTACTATTGTTGGTAACAGTCCTGAGACAATCATGAAGTATTACCTTGCTAGTAATGATGACATTGAGTTACCGGAGTTTTAACGTATCATAAAACAAAGAGTATTTTACACAACCAAGCCTAGTTAGATTAAGTTCTGGCTAGAGCTTTTTTGTTGTTATATCTCTCTTGCTTAGGGCAATTGTATAACAATTTGTTATACGATTTGTTATACAAAATCGTATTACAATCTAAAAACCCTCTTAGCCACAGGACTAAGAGGGATATTTTTATAAAACATTTTAGGATTATTCCCGTCGCAAGATATCAGACACTTCACACTCAAGCACTTCACATAATTGATCCAGAAAATCCAAGGGTATAACCTTAATCTTCCCTTGCTCATATCTAGCGTAATTATCCTCAGTCATATCTAACAATCTAGATATGCTTCTCTGTGTATGTCCTTTTGCTTCTCTCAATGATTTGAGATGAATAGTGATTTTTAGCATTTTTCTCATGTATGGGGGTGATCTTGTAATAGACCACTGTATTTATAGTTTCGCTTCAAACCGGATACCATCGCACACAACAAGTATCCTCTTCATCAGGATTTTTGTATCCACTAATTATCCTGAGAAGATAGCAGATGGCATTAATCCTTATACATCTTATTTCGTCACAACAATAATAAAATAGTTCGCCCGTACTCTTTACTTCCTTCTTAATAATGTGATATAAATAAGATAACCAAGGCACAGAGGACATTTGAGCGATTTGATGATCTCTACTCAATAACCAGGATGTTGCGGTGATCATAAAAGCATTATTTGGATCTCAAACCATGCCTAGAGGAATACCTAAAGCCGGAAAGCGTAACCCCGGTGGCGGTAGAAGTAAAAAATATGGTGCTGATACGGTACAAAAATGGATTCCTGTACCTATTGCTGGAAAACTTGATGATTTGTACGCTTTCTTGATTGAGCTAGATATGGAGATTACCCAGTGGGAAGCAACTTGTGAAGCCAAGAAAACATCACCGCGCTACGAACAAGCAAGAAAGCTTGCAGCGTCAATCAGAGAACGTATTGATGGCTTGGGAATTGATATCAAGGGTATTTATGCAAGTAGTGAGGAAGAATAGCCATAAAAGCAAATATCACGCCGTCTGAAGTGATAGCGTGATATTCTAATCTTTAAGTTGTCAAGTTCAAACCATCCCGCCAAGTTTGTTTTTGAACCAGACGCTACAGGAAACAGCGGTACATTTAAATGATTTGTAATGGTTACTAAGTGGTATCTTATCACAGAGCAAACCTTTTACCAATCATCTTTTGAGATTAATAGTAGCTGGTGTTTTATGCCAGTTCTATTACAAATCCTATTACGAATTGTAATACAAATCCTAATAGGATGGACTAATCTTATCATACTAAACCCGCTGTTTCCTATCCACCCAATAGAAAAACGATAGGAAATCAATCATGGCATTAACAATAGATGGCAACGACATCACCACAGCAATCGGCGCTTCTCGTGAATGGGATATCCCTGTCGAATGGATAGAGGCTAACGCGATTAGGGATGAGAAGGAAAAAGCATGGTTGATAGGACACAAAGGCAACAACCCTCAGTTAAGATTCGATGACCCTAAGCCAGATGCTAAAGGTAAGACGCTTAGATATAAGTCTAAATTTGGCAGCAAGCCAGACGCTTTTATTCCATACTGTCCCGACGGTCAACGCTATGACGAAAAGTTTTCAGATGGATTAATTACTGGTGAAAATTCAATAAATGACTTCGCTTTAATCACAGAAGGGGTGAAGAAAGCTATCAAAGGCTGTAGTGAGGATATATATACAATCTCCGTTCCTGGCATCTGGATGGGATTGACTAATGATGATAACGGCAATAAAAAGTTAGTCCCAACACTGCAAGCTGTGTATGACTCTGGACTAAGAAATTTCATCATAGGTTATGATGCTGATTCTATTACCAATTCAAATGTACATAAAGCATCAATCCAATTAGGTTCACATCTAGCCACGATGGGATGTACAGTTAAATTAATAACTGGATTGTGGCAACCCGAACAAGGCAAAGGCATGGATGATTATATTTCCAAAAATGGCATAGAAGCATTTAGGGCAATACTTGAGAAAGCATACACCCTAGATGAATACATTGATAAGTTTGGGGATAAAGCAAAAACTAGAAAACAATCATCTGACAGCAAGAAAAAAACTCACGCAGATATAGTTGCTGAACTATCTGAATATTACGGCAATCGTATCAGACTAAATGAGATGACTAATGATATAGAAAAAGATGGTAAAGAATACTATCTTGATACCGCATTCATTGACATTAGTGAAGAAACTAAGATAGAGGTATCTGATTCGTATGCTGTCAAGTATTTGATAAAGCTTGCTAGAAACAAGGCATACCATCCAGTTATTGAGTACCTAAATTCTGTTAAGGATAAAGCCACAAGTCTAGATACAAAAACAGCATTGTCTGAACTTCACAGAATGCTTAGTGAGATAACAGGTGTAACGGATGAACTAGAGCTAACCTTTATCTCTAAAACCTTGGTAGCTGCTGTCAATAGAGTATTTAGACCTGGTTGTTTCTTTAAACGGGTATGTGTATTTTATGGTAAACAAGACGCGGGTAAATCTAGCTTTTGGAGAGAGTTAGCTGGTGATAAATTCTTTAATAGTTCCTACAAAGGCACTACCGATAAGCATGATTTAATGTCTTTGCATTCAGCATGGATTAACGAGATAGCTGAATTCGATAAGGTATACAGAAAAACAGATGTAGCTAACCTTAAAGCTGTAATTAGTGACCCATTTGATAAAGTTGTATTACCCTATGGTAGAACAACAGTTACGCTACAAAGAAGCTCAATTTTAGTTGCATCTACAAACAAGCAAGATATCCTTTTAGACCCTACAGGTCATACTCGTTTTTGGGTTGTAGCTATACCAGGAAAAATCAATTTTCAATCATTACTTGAATATCGTGATTTGATTTGGGCTTGTGCATACAATCTATTTGAATCTGGATACTCTTATGAGTTATCAGAAGATGAGCAAATAGCTAGTGCTGCTAACAATGAAAAATATACCAGTTTTGACCCATTGTTCGATGCAGTAGAAGATGCTTGTCGGGTAATAGGCTGGGTTAAAGACTCTGAGGAATATGTAACCATGCCTGAGATATATACTTACCTGTACCCTGAATCAGATGGTAAAGCATTAAAACCAGGTGACTGGAAACCAATATCTGATGCTTTGACTAGATTGGGGTACACAAGCGGTCATAAAGTACGCAGAAACGGGAAAACCACCTCTGTGTGGAAATTAAAAAAAGTTGAGGATTTGACGGTAACGACGGTAACAGATGCCGAAAGCCATACAGGACAAGCGTTACCGTTGTGTTACCGACCCGTTACCGTAACCCAACCAACGGTAACAGATACACCAAAAACGTTACCGTCAGATGTTCATGGTAACGCCACGGTAACACCTACGGTAACACCTACGGGACAAGGGTTACAGCCATCTGTTACCGCTGTTACCGCTGAAACTGAAACTTTTTCTAATGTGTTACCAAACCTATCGCCAAAGACTTCTCTACCCAATGGCATGACAGAAGTTGGACGCAACCCAGACGCAGGGGACTGGGTAGAAATAACATCTGATAACCTCACATCCCCACTTATCAAAGGTGCGAAGTTTGAAGTAGGTGAAGTATGCCCCGGTTATGGGGTGAAGCTGATTCGCTTGAAAGAAGGGACTGCTAAAAAGAAACCAGAGAAAGTAACTACAGAGCCTGTTAGCTATAAGGATGTGCGATTAGTCGAAAGACAACAACAGATGGTACTCTAGCTCAAAATAAACGGGTAAGTAATCATGCTTACCCTACCTGGTTGAAACGGCTGGAATTTTCTGCCTTTAGCAGCGCCTTGTAGAAAACATTATTTTAATACTTTAAGGTATTAAAAAATTGTTGTGAGAAAGACGCTACTTTTGGCATCTGATTCCAGCCGTTTCAACGGGTAACTGATAAGCAATCTCAAGCCCATGCAAAAAAAATAAAATCCTACCCTAACTAGATGTAAGGTAGGATTTGTTCTATGTGGGTACAGACAAGTAATGCTTTATGTATAAAATCCAATTCCCGTCAAATCCTAGTCTTACTATCCCAAACAAATGCTGTTGTTGTGGACGCAATAAGACAGATATGGATTACACAATGCACGTTCAACATAAAACTAGCATGAAACGTGATGCACGAATTTATGGTGTATCTGTTGTGAGCTTTCTTATATGCAACGAATGTAGGAAATGGATAGATTGTAGACTTACGTCAATCAAGTTATATGCGATATTTTTTGCTTTTATTGGGTTAATAGTATTTACATGGGGAGCATTAATAATCTTCCTTCCCGTGGGAGGAACAAGACGCATAGTGCTATTTGCAGTAACAGCGGTAATACTTTGCATAGTGTATTTTTTGTTTGCAAAAATCCGTGATATGGTAGCACATCATATCAACAAGGGTAAGCCGAATGAACAGTGTAGAGTACCGCCAATCGGATGTCTTGGTACGGATGTAGATAGTTTTATTCTGGGATTTGAGAATGCTGGATACGCTCAAGAGCTACTAGCACTAAACAAAAGGCTAAAACACCAGTAACCAAACAAAAATAAAACCCGCTTTGGTGTTTACTAAGGTGGAATTATTATGTGTTCTGAATCCTATTACAAATCCTATTACATTTTGTATTACAAATCGTATTAGATTTCCAAAGATACATACCCCATAAAACCTACCAACGAGAAAACAAGCTTTTCAGCCTTCTCTAAAATCCTTATACATTTTGTAATACATTTTCTATTACGATTTGTATTACATTCTCAAAGATATATATAAAGTATTTTTGGGGTGAGTGACTGATAAGTAAAATCTCAAAATACAGATGCAATCGCAAAAGTAAAACTTATGTGTAAATCAGTAAGTAGCCAAAAGCCTTGTGTAGTAAGGGTTTTAAGGGATAAGAAAGTAATTCGTACCCTTTGTAACAAAATCAAAACACCTGAAACCTATACACAGCAATAGTTTTAGAATTTATAGCAAACTATTCGTGAGTAAGTGCTTACTTATTAATAGTGAGGACTAAAATCTTATAAATTGCCCTAGAAAAATCTTGTACTGGTAGAAAAGTGGTAGAATTTACTGGTTAATCAAATATAAGGCTAGTTCTATTTTCCCTTTGAAACACCAGAACTCATACAGGGTAATACTTTAACTAAAAAGCCCGTGACGAGGATTGAACTCGTGACCTCACCCTTACCAAGGGTGTGCTCTACCACTGAGCCACACGGGCAAAACTGAAAATTACAATTAGAGTTAGCAAGGTACAAAGCTGAGAATTTTCTCTCGACACTCAGCTATTGTAACTCACATCTCTAGAAGTGGTGGGCCGGGCTGGATTTGAACCAGCGTAGGCGCAAACCAACGGATTTACAGTCCGTCTCCATTAACCACTCGGACACCGACCCGCTCTGTTCCACTTTTCCTATATTAGCAGCAGTTTTTAGGTTTGGCAAGGGGTTGGAAAAATATTTTTTCAAAAACACCTATAAGGTTTACATCAAAAGGGTTTCAGGAAATTAACCAATGAGTTCTCCTGTTTCTTGCAGGGAGTGTAAGCGGTGGTAAATGCCTTCTTGACGCAATAATTCAGCGTGGCTACCGACTTCGGCAATTTTTCCCTGATCGAGAACTACGATTTTATCTGCTTCTCTAACGGTACTGAGACGATGAGCGATAATAATTGTGGTGCGAGTTCCCTGAATTGAGCGCATAGCCACTTGAATGGCACGCTCAGACTCGTAATCTAGACTAGAAGTAGCTTCGTCAAAAATAAGCACATCTGGTTCTACTAGCAACGCTCTAGCAATTCCTAAACGCTGTCTTTGTCCTCCTGATAACCTCACACCACGTTCCCCAACTACGGTGTAATAACCTTGGGGTAGATGCTGAACTACTTCATCAACGCTGGCAATTCTACAGGCTTCTTGCACCTGCTCAAAGGTCGCATTTGGTCTAGCATATTTGAGGTTATCCAAAATAGTACCGTTGAAAACGTCTACTTCTTGGTGAACGATTGCTAATCTTCGCCTATATTTACCGACATCTAAGGTGCGAATATCTTTCCCATCCATTAAAATTTGCCCTGTTTGCGATTCAAAGTAACGCAATAGCAATTTGACTAAAGTAGACTTCCCAGAACCCGATTTTCCTACCAATGCTACCGTTTGATATGCTTCAATTAACAAATTGATCTCTTGCAAAACTTGACGATTGCTATCATAGCCAAAACTGATTTGAGAAAATTCAATTTTCCCGGTAAATTGATATGGTGATTCTGTTTGATTTACCTCTGTTAACAATCCTTCTGAATCTACTCCTGATGGTGTTTGTAGAAATTCGTGAAATCTGATCAAAGCAGAATAGCGACGAGCAAAAGATTCGGCTAAATGGCTGATAGGTTCTAACTCAGAATACGCCATACTAGAAAGAGTTAAAGTCATCACAAAATGACCTAGAGAAATTTTGCCATTGACTGTAGCGACTAGAGTTAAACCGAGAATCATAAACACGCAAAACTGAATTACAGTTTTTTGCCAAGTAAAAAGTTTGATATAACCTTTGTGTAGCCGATAATCAACTACATTTAGCTCCCGTTCTAAACGTTGCTTTTGTCGTTCTAGTTCCCTATATTCCGTTGCATAGGCTTTAACTGTTTTGATGTTGGTGACAATTTCTGAAGTGCGGCTTTCTGTATTTTCCATGTGTTTATCTATCATAATTTCGCACCGAACTAGCTTCTGTAATTGCTTCAAGCTAAAACTGAGAATCAATATAAAGGAAATCAGAAATAACAAAGAAATTCGCCATTCAATAAAGGCTATAAATACAAATATTCCCACCACACGCATGAGTTTAGGAATAAATTGTCCAGCAATTTCTGGATAACCCCAAGTATGGTTAAAAATTCCTCTCGCTACTCTGCCGGCGATGCGTCCAGGATTATTTTCATCATAAAATTCCAGTGGAAGAGTGAGAATTTTTTCTATGGCTGTTTGGCTTTTATCTCGACGCGCTCTTAAGGCTATATCCCAGTGAAACCAAGTGGTTAACCAAGGTTGTGTTGGCGCTCTAACTACGGTGACAAGGAAGATTAAGCCCAGTAATACTAATAAAGATAGAGTTTGATTAACTGGGTAATTTGTTATGTTGGAAAAAGTGACAATTACTCCTTGTACTGGTTTGTCTAAAGGTTGGTTAGATAAAACATTTAAAATTTGTCCAATCGCATAAGGTACAACTAAATCAATAATTTCGTAAAGACTGGACGCAGTAATACTAAAAATACTCAGCTTCCAATAGGGACGAAAATAATTGACAATATCTCGAAAATTCGCCATGATGCACACCATCCCAAAGCATAACTGTTAGCCGGGAATATTTATGCTACATATATAATACAATGCTGTCAAGGGTGAAACAATAAAATCCTTCTTGAAGAGTAATACCCAGATATCCGGCTTCTTAAAGAAGTCGGTGATCTATCTATGTCCTGAGCGTTTTATGTTGAATTATCTTGACTTACTGATTTGACTGTACTGAGGGAACAAATTCTAACCGATAACGATAAAGCGCGACAGGCCGAGAACCTGCGGTAAAATAATCGGGATCTTGGGGAGAAAGGTAAACAGCAGTAACTTGATCTGCTTCAATTTTTGGGTTTGCTCGAGAAAATAGATGATAAGCTGTTGTAGATTCTACCGTATTGAAATAGGCACGAGAACCACCTTTAAAATATTGTTGAAAAACTTCTGTGGTGATGAACTGATTAGGTGTATTTTCTGTTGTGCGTGCAGTGACGAGAGAAACTAATTGACGTTCACCGCGAAAAAGGGTAATTTGACGATTAGGAGATTCTGGATCTACTTTAACTGCTAATACAGCTTTATCACCTAAATAAGCTTTGGATAAATTCAAGCTATTAAATACTCTATCAGCTACTAATATTCCTGATTGATTATCTATTTTAGGAAGAGTTTTTATCCCAAAAATCTGCGGTTTAACTTTCACAAATCTCACTAAAAAACTCACAGGCTGATTTAATTGACTGCGATTTCCTTCAAATCCAGGGGTGATAATATCTGGTGCTAAAGGTGCGGCTAAATCTACCAAGGTACTAGTAACTTGCCAAGTTCCAGCCATCCAGTCAGGGTAAACTAAATCTCCCTCTGCGGGTTTGACTGATGTTAATTTTTCCCAGTGAGGAAAATTGGCTAATCTTTCTGCTAATTCACCTGCTTGTGCGTCTCCGTTTGTGAGTAGAAATAAAAGCATTAAGTAACTACTTAAAATTAATTTCACCAACATAACAAAACCAGATAAATAATAAATTAATAACAAAACTAAAGTTCCCCTCCTTATTTATTGAATAAATTGGGGATTTTTAGCTTTGAAAATTACAAAGTTTCAATAGGTAAAGGTTGCCAAATTTCACCATAGTTCTCCCGTAAAGCCAGCCAATTTTCTACTTGTCCTGGTTCATATTCTCCGGGTTTACCCCATTGTAAAAATATGCTTAAAGCAGCTTCCTGTTTTTCATCTAAAAACCGGATAGCGTAGGTTTTAAAATTACCTCTTTTAGCTTCACCTGTTTCAAATTTCACCTGAGTAATTTTATCCATATTCAAGTGAAATTCAAATCCTTCTGTATGCAGATTCGCATATTTACCTTTAAGTAATTCTGCGTAAAATAGTTTTTCTATTTTTCCGCGTGCTTCTAATACAGCCGCGCTGCTAGTGACAATCAAACGCACAGTTCCTAAATTTTCACAAGCTTCCAAAAAATCTTTCAATGTTGTATTCATACGCCTAATGTAAATTACCAAAAAGGATGAGAAATTAATAAAGGATATGTCCAACTAGAATAATGTCTAATTGATTTTAGTTTGGGATATTTTGCTAAACCTGTGAAAAATCTATTGAATCCAAAGTCAACTCGTTTTAGAGTTGCTTGTAATGCTTGAGAATTGATATTTGTATATTCTGTCCACTGCTCCTTGAATGCGGGTAAACAATTTTGTTGATCTAGATATTTGACTGATTTGCCAAACTTTTGATATTGGGTTTTGCGGTGATAAACAGCGGCATTATACAGATCCTTGTGGAGTCTGCGGTGATAGTAAAGTATTTCATTTATTTTCTTGGTTGGATAAAGCCTAAATGTTGCTCTACGTAATGCCAATGTTTATCACCTCCTTGATTGATCAACTACTATGAAACAATACCTAAAAATTGCTAAAAACTCAACTATCCTTGAAAGGATATTTCGTTCTTACCCTGTGTCCATCCCCACCCGGTAGAGGGATGGGGAATTTCGCGGATCTTTAAAAAATTATTTTGTTGGGTTTCCTTGCATCAAAGGTCATTGGCCACAAGCCGGGGAAACCGTCCACGGCGATGGCTCCCCAACTTACAGAATATTTAACTCATCAATTCTTGAAACATAGCCGTACTCAAATAACGTTCCCCAAAGGAAGGTTGAATCATGACAATTAACTTACCTGCATTTTCTGGACGTTTACCCACTACAATAGCTGCACACAAAGCCGCACCAGAAGATATACCTGATAATAAACCTTCTTCTGTTGCTAATCTGCGTCCATATTCCATTGCTGCTGTGTCATTAACTTGAACCACTTCATCAATTAAATCTTGACGCAAAACATCGGGAATAAAACCAGCACCAATACCTTGAATTTTATGAGAACCAGGTTTCCCACCAGAAAGCACAGGACTGTTACTAGGTTCTACAGCAATAACTTGAAAACTCGGTTTTCGCTGTTTAATAACTTCCCCTACTCCGGTAATAGTTCCCCCAGTACCTACCCCAGCAATTAATATATCAACTTCCCCATCTGTATCCGTCCAAATTTCTTCAGCGGTGGTTTCTCTGTGAATTTTCGGGTTAGCTGGGTTGCGGAATTGTTGCAATATAAAAGCATTGGCAGTATTTGCTACTATTTCCTCTGCTTTATTAATTGCTCCCCGCATTCCTTCAACACCAGGTGTTAGTTCTAAATTAGCACCATAAGCCCTCAACATTGCCCGTCTTTCTTGGCTCATGGTTTCTGGCATGGTTAATATTAATTTGTAACCTCGTGCAGCTGCTACCATTGCTAAACCTATACCAGTATTTCCTGAAGTCGGCTCAACTAAAATAGTTTTTCCTGGTGTAATTAAACCCTCTGCTTCTGCTGAAAGTACCATACTTAAACCAATGCGGTCTTTAACAGAAGCTGCTGGATTCATGCCTTCTAGTTTGACAACTATTCTGGCTACTACTCCCTCAGCTTGAGGAATTTTGTTTAGCTGAACTAAAGGAGTTCTACCAATAAGTTCTGTTACGTCTTTAGCAATTCGCATTTATTAACTCCTAAAATTATAAATAATCATTCTAAGCCTTTATTGATCATACTAGGTTTTTAGTTATTTGTTTGGTAGCTGAGTAACATTTGGTTAAATAAATATCACTAAATATAGCAGTTCCCACGCTCGTGAGGTACAAAGTTTTTTAGTTTTAGGGAACAGGAAATAAATGGGTGTGTGCTTCATTAGAGGATGTTTTAAAAGTTTTGAATGTATAAATAAACCCCTCTCCAAACCTCTCCCCGACGCGGGGAGAGGCTTTGAAACCCCCATTCCCTCGTAGGGAAGGGGGGTTAGGTTGCTGAAGATTATTGGTTTCATCTAATACTTTTCAAACAACCTCTTAGACTGGGAAACGCTATATCATTTTCGACTACTTCTCTTTGAAAGTAGAGGCAGAGCCTCGGTGATGACATTCCCAGGCGGAGATTGGGAACGAGATATCCTGACTTTTGAATTTATCAAGATAAAAAAATATATTGAACAAATTTTAATTGCTTTTTTTATTTTTTTGATTTATTTTTAATTCAGTTCCACTTTGTCATGATATACTGTTATTTGAGTACAAGTTTTCTCCTCAATAATCAGATTCAAATATCCTCAAGCTTTAGCCCATAAAGCGTTTAGGTTGAGTACAAAAATCCCCGCACCCCACCTGATAAATGCTAGTACCCCCCACCAAAAACACTAGCACCTCTACCCCAAATAATTTTTATAATTCTTACCAGATAAGTCTTACAGGCTTTGAGTGCTATTTTAATGATTTTAATAATTTCAATTGCGGTGGGGTAAACTGTGTTGTGTAGAGGTGGCTGATATAAACGATATAGGATTTACGCAGAGATTCCCCTCTACCCCCCGAAATTCCTAGATGCAAGTCTGGAGAACTAGGGGGGACTTCTTAACCCTAATTCAATGGTAATCTCAATTCACAAGCCGTTTAATCCTGTCAGTATTACTAATTACTAAATGGAGTGTATTTGGAGGAGTATATTTGGGATTTTTAATTTTCAATTGCTTAGTAATAATTTATGAGTAGTTTGCACATACAGTTGTAACTCATAAACCTGACAATTTTAGATTTAAAGTTTTAGATTCACAGAAAATTTGAAAATATTAGATATCATCTACCAAATTTGTATTTAGAATCTAAATTTACCAAATCAAATCTAAAATTTAATAGCTGTTTGAGAAAAAGCAAAAAAAGGTGCAGCAATAAGCCATAAAATACATTTTCTTACTGGGTGATTGTAACCTAGCAAGGGAGAGCGAAGATGAAATTAAAAATTTTAAATGTGCTGACAGTTGGTTTGGTTGCTTTAGCTGTGCTTTCTCCGGGAATAATAGTCTTTAATTTAATTTGGGGACGACATATAGAGTTAGTTAGGACACAGAATTTATCTTGTGAACTCACCAAGATTAATAAAGGTTCTGACTCTTTATCTCTTCAGCCACAGAGTATAACTACTCTTCAGTCTCCAGCTAACCAAAAATTATCTCAACATAATTTTTTTGTCCAGATGCAAATTTTAGTCGAACAATATAAAATCGCGACAATTTTGCAATGGTTGGTTTTGACTATACCTATTTGTATCGGCTTTGGGATTATTGGTTACGATAGGTATCTTGTGTATCGTGCTGCTGTTTTCAAGGCGCAAGTTGAAATGTTAGAAAAGCTTTGGCAGCAGAGCATCGAGCAATAATTTTCAGTTTTCTTATTCACCATAAACTAAATTACCATGTCAGAAGAACGCCAGACTCAGTATTTTAATTTGATTGATGAATTGCTCAGATGTCCTAATGGTCAAGAACCGGAAGTTTTGGAATCTCAACCAGAATTAATTGATTCCGGTTTTGTTCATACAATGCTACAAGTTGCTACTATGTTTGCTCATGAAGGCAATCAAGATGGCGCTCAGTTTTTATTTTTTATAGCGCGGGAGTTAGCTAAACAACTGGGTTTATATCCTGAAGTTTCTAATGAGGTTGCAACTCAGGAGTAATAATGCTATTGACTTCAACTGATGCTGGAAAAATAGCCTTAGAGTTCCTATTAGCAGACTGGAACATCTCGGAAGATTACAGAGATTGGTTTACTATCTTTAACTCTCGGTTAACGGGGGAGTATTGGTACATTGTAGAATTGGGTGTTGAAGGTTTTCCTGATAAGTGGTTTATTCAAGTTTATGATACAGGAGCCTGTGACCCCAACTATACATTTATCTCCCCTATCTCTGGTTCTGAGGGATATCTGGATTTAAAAAATTTACCAGATATCATCGCTGATGTTTTAGTTGCTGAACGCAATTCCCGATAAGTAAAGTTCAAAATTTATTTGTGCTAGTTCAAAGATTTTGAATTCATTATATATGGTCATTATCTAGGGGTGATACTTCATCAGAGTACACCCCTTTTTATAATTCGTAAACAAGGGAACAGGGAACTCTTAACAGGGAACAGGAAATTAAGAAATCTAAAATCTAAAATCTAAAATTCTTCTGACTTCTGACTCCTAAAAACTTAATAATTTATTTAACTTAAATTGGCGATTTGTCAGGTTTAAGTGACAAAATTATGTTATGCTAAATAGTAGTTATGGACGCTACAGAAATATCAGTCAAATGATTGCTGAAGATATCCTAGCTCAAGAATTCACAAGGATTGTCACCCATTATTATCCTAAAACTGGGGAAATATTGGCAAAGTGCCATGTGAAAGTTATTACCTCCTTTTGGGGACGACCTGCTAAACGCTTTCAATATATAGGGGTTTATTGTTCTGACGAAATAATGCCCTATGTGCAAGCACAAAAAGAAATATTGAGGGAAGTGGCAGCCAATATGGGACTTATTCAAGTAGTTTGTATAAATGCCAAGCGATTGTTGCGCGACCCGCTTTCCAAGCTCAGGCATTCTGAACCGCGCTTATGGTTGGAGTTGCATTTAGTGGCAGCCTAAGTGGTAGCCTAAAAAATAGCCAAAAATGAAAACAGGACTTTTCTGCAATTACGAAAATCATCACCAAGATGCCCGTCGCGCCATCTTTGAACAAGTTTTACTGGTGAAACAGGCGGAAAACTTAGGTTTTGAAGAAGCCTGGATAAGTGAGCATCATTTTAGTCAATCCAATCTTAGCCCGTCAATGTTGCTGTTAGTGGCACATTTGGCGGGTGTTACTTCCACTATTCGCTTAGGAACGGGGGCGGTATTGTTGCCGTTTCACAACCCAATTCGGGTAGCGGAAGATATTGCGACTTTGGATAATCTTTGTAGTGGTAGATTGGCTTTTGGGATAGCTAAAGGTGGTCCTTTTCCTGAACAAAATCAGCATTTTGGCGTTTTGATGCAAGAATCTCGTGTCAGGATGCTGGAAGCGATCGCATTGATTCAAAAGCTTTTATATGAAACTGATGTATCATTTAATGGGCAATTCTATCAATGCGCCGACTTAACAGTTTATCCCCAACCACTACAAAAACCCATTCCTGTATATATCGCTAGTGGTGATGATGATGCTATTAGATATGCTGCTGACAACTCCTTCGGCTTGATGGGAGGGCCACCTTTTTCCCTGACAAGATTGAAAAATACTGTCAGCAAATATCGGCAAATAAATGACAGTGGTGCAGATAAATTCCTGTTAGCGCGGTTCTTTTTTGTGGCTAAAACTTATGATGAAGCCGTGAATGAAGCCTTACCTTTCATCCGTAAATTTAGCCAGAAAATGATAGCTAACTCGACTCAAGTAATGCAGAATAGTCCGCATCCCCAGAAACCTTATGATCAAACAAATATCTGTTTTGAAGAAGATTATTTGCTTGAGAATTCGATTATTGGGGATGTCCAAACCTGTCGCGACAAAATCAAAAAATTCCAGGACGAATTAAATCTCGGCACAATAGCACTCAAACCCTCATCTTTATCTCTGCAAAAAAATATTGAGAGTTTGCAGCGTTACAATCAAGAGGTGCGAAATTATGTCTAAACTTCCGTTGCTTCCTCCTGATGATTTACCGCCTGTAGAGGTGACAAAACAGGATGGAATGCTACAGATGGAATTAGAGCAGTCTCTTGGGAGATGCTTTTATTATGCCTGCGATCGCATTACCCAAGTCCTGTTATCTAACTGTCATTGGTACATCACCAGGAATGGTAGTACCCTAATGTTGATTATTGACGCTCCTGACATAGTATCTTACTGGCATATAGTCAGCAACATTCCCCAATTAGGTAATAGGTTAGAACGATTTACCACAAACGCAAGAATTCGAGTTTATCCGCCTTTTGGTAAAGGAATGCCCTTTGAAATTGGCGTACATGAAATCTCTGCTTATCGAGATTGGTTATAGCAGAAGGAGGCAGGAGGCAGGAGGCAGAAGGCAGGATAAAAAATAAATATTACCTGTTACCTGTTACCTATTCTCTTCTTACTGTCACCTGTCACCTGTCACCTAAATTTACGCTGGTTCAAACTGCAATGACACACCGTTCATACAGTAACGCAAGCCTGTCGGTTTAGGACCATCATTAAATACATGGCCTAAATGTCCACCACAACGGCTACAATGAACTTCAGTTCTGGTCATGAAAAAAGAACGATCTACAGTAGTAGCGATCGCACCATCAATAGGTTTAAAAAAGCTTGGCCAGCCAGTACCACTGTTAAACTTGGTTTCTGAAGTAAACAAAGGTTGTCCACACCCAGCACATACAAACGTACCTGGGTCATAAATTTTATCCAGGGGACTGGTGTGAGCGCGTTCTGTGCCATGTTTCCGCAAAACCTGAAACTGTTCCGGTGTTAAAATCGATTTCCATTCTTCTTCTGGTTTGGTAACTTCAAATTTAGTATCCGCAGCTGCCATAGTTTCTGAACTCCCATTGAGATAACGTGAAAAAAAGGCTGTGCCAACTAATACGGCACTAATCTGTAAAAAATGGCGTTTGTCCATATATCTATTATTTGCTATTTTTTTCCTTCCTAGCCAAGTAACTCCAGTTGAGGATTTACATATCATCAGCGATCGCTCTGAGAAAACCCTGATAAACTGATTAAAATTAGATCACAAGGCTAAATTTTCAGATTGCAGCGATCGCATCAGCACAATTAAGCCATTCTGAAGTATGTTGATGGAGAAACATCGATTGAAAATTCAGAGTGATGTGTCAACTGCTAGGAATGAACTGCAATGTACCAACGGATATTTGCTTTTCCTTTGAAGGTTTTTCAGCTAGGGGAGGAAAAACCGATGATCATAGCGATGGTTGGGGGATTGCTTTTTTTGAAGGTAAAGGATGCCGGCTTTTTTTAGATGCCAAACCCTCCATCGATTCTCCCCTAGCTGAGTTGGTTCGACGCTATCCCATCCATTCTACCCACGTCATTGCTCATATCCGTAAAGCTACCCAAGGTAAAATTGCCCTGGAAAACTGTCATCCTTTCCGTCGCGAACTTTGGGGTAGGTATTGGGTATTTGCCCATAATGGTAATTTACCAGACTTCCATCCTGAAAATCATGGCATTTTTCAACCTGTGGGTGACACAGATAGCGAAAAAGCATTTTGTTTGATTCTCAACACTTTGCGAAATAACTTTCCTAAAGGTAAACCGCCTTTACGCTTACTTTACCCTGTCTTGAGGGAAATCACGGCGGAATTAGGTTCTTTAGGTATTTTTAACTATTTGCTATCTGACGGAGAACATTTCTTTACCCATTGCTCCACCAAACTCTGTTACATTATCCGGCAAGCACCCTTTGCAGCCGCACACCTGATTGATGAAGAGATGACTGTAGATTTTAGTGAATTAACTACACCCAGCGATCGCGTTGCTGTCATTGCTACTACTCCCTTGACAGATAATGAATTTTGGACACCTATCCAACCAGGAGAAATACTAGTATTTCAGGATGGTTTACCAATCAACTTTGAGTAATTTATTCCCAACAATCCAGCGAATCCAGAGAATCTAGAGCATCTTTAATAAGAAAATGCCAAATTAGATAGATTGTCAACTGTCAATGCAGGCTGTAAATATTTATCCACTATCTCGATGACTTTATCAGTCTCTACAGGTTTGGTGATAAATTCTGTTGCACCGAATACCTTGGAACGGACTCTATCAAACACACCATCACTAGAAGTTAATATTACCACTGGTGTCTTGGCAAAAAAAGAAATGCGTCGTAATTGATTACAGACCTCATAACCATTGACAACTGGCATCATCAAATCCAGAAAAATCAAGTCTGGTTTTTTCTCAATTAGAGTTGGTAAAGCTTGTAAAGGATGTTGAATACCAATAAATCTCATCCCATGAGAGGTAATAATTCGCTCTAGCATTTTACAAACTTGGGGGCTATCATCCAAACAGGCAACAAGTGGAGAATTTGTTCTATTTTCTTCTGTAACCTGATGGATTTTACTAACCTTATTTGTCGGTAACGGTGCATCAGGTAATTCTATTAAATTCACAATTCCTTGCTGGATATAAGGAAGCAATGAACGAGCGACGGATAAAACACTCTGCTTCATCTTCACTGCTAATTCCCAGAGGGTATATTTGCCATTAATTAATCTCTGAAAATTTGTGTATACCAATGGACTTACCTGCTGCTTGAGTTGCTCTGGTTTCTGCAACACTGGGGCTAAATAAGGACAAATATCCGCTAATCCTGCTTCTAACCACTTATGCCAACATTCTTGCATTTGTTTGAGAAACATATTCCCATTTGTGGAAATGAGAGGTGATTTCAAGATCATTTCTTGATTTCGTTCAAAACTCAAAGATGATGAATTCGTCTGTTGAGCTAGATCAAATAAAACCTCAGTGATTGTACTTTCAACAATATTATTAATTTGTTGCTGTCTAATTTTCTGAGTTGCAAATAAATTCTCTAACAATAGATAATCCCAATAGTCCACCAATATATCTTCAGCATAATGCTGGATATTATTAAGATCTATTTGTGGACAATGTTGAGCTATATTTCTCAGCCAACGACGATAGGGATGTGTGCCTCCTGTTGCCCAAACAATCTTTCCAATTTGATAATAAATTTTCCAAGTTTTTCCTTGAGAATTCTTTACCTTTAACTGCCCAGTGTATTTGAATTGGGTAGAAATATTAAATTCCTTAATAAGTTTATTTGATTCCATGACTTGATAGTTATCCATACTTTTTTTACCCAGATTTAAGCGATGTAATTTTGATGAATTCAATACCGATGTGTATACCTAGTAAGACCGTCGAAGGTTAAATTCCATACTCTTAGTAAGTTGCTTTATGAGTAATTTCTCCACAAGTTATGGTGATAAACCAGAAAATTTATAACTGCTTTATCTGAGCTTGAAAGAAATTTGTTCAACCTTTTTAATCCATTATGAGTAAATTAGGTTTTTTGGCGATTTGGGATAGCCCGATGGAATTTCATTTACAATTATTACATAGATATTAAGTTTTGTTAATATAAATCCCTCCGTATAAACTCGGAACTTTTGCTTTAAATATCAATTAACCTAATGTGATAATAGGTATATTAGAGCAAATAAACAAGCTAAAATACGATCTCTGAACTAATTTTATGTGATTAATATCACATAAGCACAATTGTTAATTCAACTCTCATCGGCAGTCATAAGCAAAATCAAACCGCAAATTAGAGGTATATAGAAGAAAATTCACCATTAATAATACCTAACTCCCAATTGACTGAGTTTAGCGTTGATTTTTAACTTTATCCGCCCCTGTATAACCAGTTGCTACCCATATTATGGCTCTAGCTCCATCGCGGATAGCTTTTTCGATAGGTTCCGGTGCTGTTGTTGAGGGAACAGATACTGCTTTGAACTCAATCCCCCGACTGCCCAAAACAATCTCACCAATCACACAAGCACGGCGCATATGAAAATCGGAAGTAATCAAATAAACACTTTTGATGCCCTTTGCTTGTAAATCATCTACTAATGTAGTAAAATTAGTAACTGTATCTACGGCTTCATAATCTAAATATAAACGCCGCGAATCAACTCCAGCTTTAGCAAATACCTCTTTAGTATAGCTAGGTGGACTGCCTCCAGTAATCCATATTGGTATATTTGGATGCTTTTTGGCAAAATCTGCTGTAAACTTCTCTCTTTCTAGACGTTTAGTAGAACCGCCCAAAACTAACACGGCTTGTGGATGTACAAATCGGATTTGTACTTCTTTATATCCCCACCAAACTAACAGAGGTAGGATAAAAGACATAACCCGCAAAGATTTACCTTTAAACAATAGCTTTTTCAAGGCTGTCTAAGTGTGTTTGCGAACATTAGAATTTTATCTAAAAATTATGTAGACTAAAAAATTTAAGCGAAATAAACCCAAATAAGGATTTGGTGAATTTTTATTTATAAACAAAAGGGTTCAGCCACGGTGTAACTGTGGTTGCTATCTTCGATGCACTATCCTAACTTATATCAGACAATATATTATAGGGGTAAAGACCCCATTTATTGATCAATTGTGCAGCCTCAAGACTAAACCGTTTAAATTTTCGAGCAGGTGAGAATCTCCAATTGCGGACAAGAATATCGGAAATTGAAGTAAAATACGGGACTGGTGCGACTTGAACGCACGACCTGTCGCTTAGGAGGCGACCGCTCTATCCAACTGAGCTACAGCCCCAAATTAAGTACCATATATAATGATAGCAGTAGTTTTAGTCAGATTGCCAACTATTCTCCCAACTACCACCACCAACTTCTAAACCACAAAGATTGCTCTGTGCTTTGAGAATAATTTTGGATTTGCTGCCATTTAATTGTCGCAATTCCAAATCTAGTTTACCTTGCATGGTATCCCAACAACAGATTGCTAAACCATTGCTTGTTGGTGCGCGTAGGGGTGTACCTGGTAAATCGGTAATTCCTGTTAATTCTACCTCATAATGAGAATTTCTGGCTTGCATTTGCCATCTACCCCAAGGCTGAATCTTCCAGTTTACTTGTGAGTTCCAGGGAACGAATTCATAAAACTTGCCTTGGTAATGGATACCAATCATGGCTACAGATTCCATCCACCATAATACACCACGCTTTCCCCCACCAGCAGTTAAAGCTAAGTCGGGTTTGTTGTCAAAAGAATTACAATTTAGCCAAAACCATTTTTGGGGAAACGCACCGCCCCAATTTTTTTCCCCGTAGGCTGGGGCGTTTGTGAATTCGTAAATTTTCCCATTCCACTCTATCCAGCCAGTGGCCAAACCGTGAGCCATTAAAATTTGCCATCCCGGTTCAAAAATCTGTAAAAATGATATCCAGCCAGCGGTTGATTGCTGAAGACTATTTTGATGACCCCAAGCATAAACAGGTTTAATTTCATACTGCCAACGGCAATAATTACCAGTAGCAGGATCGGTAATGATGCCTTGATTTAAGGTGGCTGTGGCTTGATAACCTTCTTGAATATGATGTGCAAATTCACGGGGGAGGAGATAGAGGGGTGATACTTGTAAGTTGGTTTTTCCCCAGTGTCCTAAAGCTAAGACATCTCGACTAGCCCAAAATTTGCTGACATCGGGAAATGTCCGACAGAGATATTCGTCATCTGGTCCAAGAACTTGGGCAGCACCACCGCTGTAAGGTTTACTACCGATGGGATCTTCGATGGAATACATAAAAGCGAAGGTTTGCCCAATTTCAGGCAGTGTAACGCGATAATACCAACCTTCAAAGAAGCGGCGACTTGTACCGTCCCAATGGTAGCCGCTGTGGGGTGTTTGGGTTGAGTCTAGGAAGTTTTTGGGAAGAATAACCATATATTTTTATTTGTTGCCTATTTTTGAATATGTGCGATTGTGCCACAGGCGATCGCTAATAACTACTATGTCTCAAATTTCAACATTATATTCGCCGGATATTTTGAAGATATCCTCTAATATTGGTCATCTTGAAAGCTTTAGTTTTAATATTATACATATTAATAAATTAGCCTAAAAGTTTTATTTGTCAAGGTTTTAAACCTATTCTCTCGATAGGTCTATTGACTCTAAACGTAAAAAGCGGTACTCTAAACCGGTGAATCAAAACATGAGGAAAATCTTGTGAGTACAATCACAGAAATCCAAGCTTTAGATGTACCCACTGCTATCACTCAACGGCGCTCAATTAAAACTTTTAAATCAGATCCCATAGAGCCAGATTTACTGAAGCAATTGGTAGAGTTGACAGTAGCAGCACCCAGTAGTTTTAATATTCAAGACTGGCGGATTATTCTCGTCCAAGATGCAGCACAAAAGGCCGCATTATCAGCCGCATCTTGGAATCAACAGCAAATAATTCAAGCACCTGTTACCTTCGTATTTGCAGCTGATCCTACTACTGGAGAACAAGATTTGACTCCGATTTTAGAAGCCGGTTTACAAACTGGGGCTTGGAATGAAGGGACTGTAAACTATTTTAAAAATGCTATTCCCCAATTTCAAGCAGGGTTAGGAGACAAGCGCCGCGAATATGCAATTAAGGATGCAGTAATTGCTGCTACCCATTTGGTATTAGCTGCGGAAAGCCTGGGTTTATCCACCTGCTTTATGAATGGTTGGATTGAGGATCAGGTAAAGGCTGTGATAGGTGCAGCAGATAATCCTGATTTAGCGATCGCTCTCTTAGTTCCTGTAGGTTATGCCGCAGAACCACGCTTAAATCCTGGTCGTCTGCCATTATCTTACAACGTTTCTGTGGACAGGCTCGACAACCCATATCAAGGTTAAAACTTAGTTTTTGATAAATAAATTCTAAAAATGCAGCAATTAGACCAAAATCTAACTTCTGCATTTTTTAAATTTTTAGCTCACTACGATATCGCATAACAAAAATTATATTAATCTTTTTCAGAAAAATTTCAGAATTGTTGCGAGATATTACAGAAATTCAACTTTAGTAAATATACTGCTCAAAGGAAAAAACCCATGATAGATTAAGAGCAGGGTACAGAAAGGTTAACAATTCAAACCAAAAACAACTGAATTAGAGCCTGTGCCTCCTGCTCTAATGTCCTCGTAATCACTGTTAGGTTGTGGCTTCCTGCTGTTTTAGCCTTGATTTCATCGAGTTGTTATTGGAGGTCTTTAAACGCACAGCCAGAAATGCCTGCCTAGTTGGAATTTAAGGATGCACAATTCTGATTGGTAGATTGCGAATAGTGTCCACCCTAGTTGATGTAGTTAATTCGGATTAAACCATTTTATTGAATCATTTCCTTACAAAGAAACCGCTGTGATTTGCTGACTTATACCTGTCGCAACTTACGGTGGTTTTTGATTTGAGTGGGTAAAAAATCCCTCTCCTAGTCAACCAATTTATCACCCCCAGTAAGATTCGATTGCCTGATATTTTAACTATCATCAGCAACGACTAACGAGTGAGGCTGAGGCATGAAAGCAGAGATATCTGTACTGTGGGACAAATCGCAAGCAATAGACATCTGGTGGTAATTAAATGTGCGTGGTTTGAAACCCTTGTAGAGACGTTCCGGCGGAACGTCTCTACCATATTTCCGGAGAGGTCTAATAGTAAGACAATTCTTTTGATAGATAGCAAGCTAAACCTATAGAGTGATGAAGATATAGGGTTGAGAAGAGAAAATTAAGTAAGTGACTATAGTAAAAATTACTTGTTTGTTTCTTTGTAAACACACTGGTAATTATGTCAGGAGGTAAAATGACATCTCAACCATATAAACGTGCCATTGGTACATTTGCTAATCGTCAGCAAGCTCAACAAGCACTGTCTGAATTGAGAAATTCCGGTTTTCCCATGAATACAGTTTCTGTGTTAGCGAAAGACACAGACCCTAATGAAAAAATTGCGGGAGCGCGGGTTGAAGATCGTGGTGACACTGAAGCTCAAGAAGGTGCGGGTATTGGTGCAACAACAGGCACACTTTTGGGAGGTCTTGGTGGTTTACTTGTAGGTTTAGAAGCTTTAATTATACCTGGAGCCGGACCATTTCTGGCAGCGGGTACTATTGCCACCACCTTAGCTGGTGCGGGTATTGGTGCAGCCGCAGGGGGATTAATTGGCGCTATTACAGGTTTAGGTATTCCTGAAGAAGAAGCGAGAGACTACAGTGAAAGAGTATCCCAAGGGGAATACTTGGTAATTTTAGAAGGATCTGAGGACGAAATCAGACGTGCTGCTTCTATTTTAAGCACTCAGGCTATTCGGGCTTGGAGAGTAGATGATATCTCAAATGGTCGTTACAATTCTGATTTACCTCCCACTAGTACGGTAAATCGAAACACTGACATATATGCAGGTCGAACTACTACCCCATAAGACGTGGAAATCATTGATAGACGAGATCGCATAACATAAGTTAACGCTTCAGTTAAATTATTGGTTTTTTCTCATCATCTAAGTGGGGATAAATAGCAGTTATTCCCACTTACTATGCCAGTGATCAAGTATATCTTTAACTATAACTTCTTTGATCCAAATTTGTAAGATAATTACTAAAGGAACAGCTAAGAATACACCTAAAAATCCAAAAAAGCTGCCAAAAATAACTACTGCTAAGATTGTAACTGCTGGTAATAGTGATACTTGGGTTTTTATGGTATAAACTTGATGAATTTTATCCTGATTATAAAGCTGAAGATTTTGATGGTTATGACATCAAAACATTTGATGTTGATGCTGTTGATGACAAAGTTGGTTCTGTCCAAAATGTCTTAGTTGATGAAGATGATGGTCGTTTTCGATATTTTATCATTGATACAGGCTTTTGGGTGTTTGGTAAAAAGTTTTACTACCAGTTGGTTTGGCTGAAATTGACTATGAAAATAGACGTGTTTTAGTGCCGAGATTAACTAAAGGACAAGTGGAAAATTTGCCAGAATTTAGTGAAGATTTGGCAGTTGATGAGGAGTATGAAGAGCGAGTCAGAGGGGTATATCGTCCCTTTTACCCAAAATCCCCAATACCATTCAGTTTTGCGCCATCATGCTGATATGATCAATAATGGTAGCCAAGAGAGTTTACCAGAAGCACAAGACTGCAAGGATGTGCAACAATCTTATCACCAGGTGATACAGGATTTAGCAAAAGATTTGTGATTATGTTTGTGATTGTGGCGTACATCGAGTATTATGCAAGCTGTTTAACATATAAGATAGTTGTTTCTAAGCAGGGGAAGAAAAGATGAGGGTTTGGCTGGCCTGTTTCTTTGTATTATTTGCCTTAGCAGAATTTTTTGACTGGGTAAAAGAATTGTCTCTACCATTACCTATCTATATTTTAGGCGGAGCATTTTTAGCGGTTGCTTCCAACTACGATAAAATTGTTGGGTCTTATTTCAGTGAAGTGCAAGCGGAAATTTTACCCGAACTACCGAAGTTAGACGCATCAACTCCACCAACTTCAATTTCATCAACTCCAATTTCTTTGACTATGTTAACTCCTGTGGAAGAAATTCAAAAATCTCCACAGGAATAAATGGCTACATTATATAGCGTTTCCCCGTCTAATGAAGTACACACCAATTTATTCCCTGTTCCCCGTTCCCTGTTCCCTGTTCCCTAAAACTAAAAAACTTTGTGCCTCGCGAGCATGGGAACTACTATATACAATTGAGATCAACTAACTCATAAACTGGAACTGAGGTTTCAGTTATTCCACATCTATAACACCAGGTTGCTGCCATAGTACCGTGATTAATGGACTTTTAGCAAAATTCCGTGCTGTTCTCATTCAAGATAAAGGTTCACGTCTAACTTTTAGATTCCCTAATTTCCTGTCAATTATTCTGCTAAGTAGTGTGGGAGTGACTGCTTTGGTATGGGGAGTGCGTGAACTGAAATGGTTACAAGCTGGGGAGTTAAGCATTTATGACAGGATGTTGCGATCGCGTCCTCAAGAACCACTTGATGGCAGAATTTTATTAGTCACAATTACACAAGAGGATCTGACACGGGAAAAATGGCCTTTGTCAGACCAAACTATCAATAAATTATTAGAAAAATTAGAGTCTTATCAACCCCGCGTGATTGGGTTAAACATTTATCGACAAGGACAAAAAAATTTAGCGGCTAATCTGCACAAGCAAGATCTGATGATTGGCACTTGCTTGTTAAGTAATATTGCGAGAACAGAAATTCCTCCACCTCCCAACTTACCTATAGATAATATCGGGTTTGATGATGTAGTTAGCGACAATGCCACAGATCAAATTCTGCGTCGTACTTTGTTATTCACTGATGTTACAAATACAGACAATAAATGTCAAACAAGATTTTCCTTGGCATTTCTATTAGCTATGAGTTATTTAGAAAAACAAGGAATTGAATATAATTTCACTAAAAATGAGCAATTGCAAATAGGTAAAACTATATTTCCTCGCTTAGATAAAAATGCAGGTAGTTATCAGAATACAGATGCCTATGGTTATCAAATTTTATTAAATTACCGCCATCCGAATCACCTGGCCAAACAAGTCACCCTTACACAAGTTCTCACAGATCAAGTCAACCCTAATTGGATACAAGATCGCTTGGTAATTGTTGGGACTACTGCGGCTAGTGTGCATCCTGGTTACTATACACCATATAGCAGTTTATCAGACCAACCTGCGAGAATGCCTCGTGTTTTTATTCATGCCCAAATAGCAAGTCAAATTATTAGTACAGTTCTCGATGGCAGACCTCTAATTTATTATTGGCCAGACTGGGCTGAATGGTTGTGGATTTGGAGTTGTGCTTTGGTGGGTGCTGTTTTAGCATGGCAATGGCGACATCCTGTGATGTTAATAATAGTAGAAAGTTTTATTCTTGTTGGTGTGGTAGGAATCGCGGCTGGGTTGTATCTCCAAGCAATATGGATACCATTATTTACACCTTCTTTAGCTTTGGTAATAACTAGTTTTGCTGTCATGGGTTACACTACTTACCAAACTCAGAAACAAAATCAAGCTATTCTCCTCCAAGTTGAACAACAAGAAGAAGCGATCGCTCAAATTAGCTTACTATTAGAACAGACAACAGCACTTCCATCCCAATTTAATGAGTTTAATTTTTCAGAAATATCAATATTCAAAACCGATGACTTACTGTTAGCTGGACGCTACAAAATCTTAAAAACTCTGGCTTCCGGTGGCTTTGGACGTACTTATTTAGCAGAAGATACACAAAAACAGGGTAATCCTATCTGTGTAGTTAAACAATTAATGCCAGCCCGTCGAGATCCAAGATTTATGGACGTTGCCCGCAGGTTATTTAACACTGAAGCTCAAATTTTAGCAGTGGTGGGAAAACATCCTCTGATTCCCGAATTGTTTGCTTCTTTTGAAGAAAATCAAGAATTTTATTTAGTTCAAGAATATATTCTTGGACATACTTTAAGCGAAGAATTACCACCAGAAACATCTGTCAAAAATGAAGTATTTGTTGTGAGTATGCTTAAAGAAGTTTTAGAAATTTTAGCATTTGTACACGATCATCGTGTAATTCATCGGGATATTAAACCAACAAATATTATGAGATCTACTCAAGATAATCGCTTGGTATTAATAGATTTTGGTGCGGTCAAATTAATTCAACCCAGAATAGATGAGGCAACAGAATTAGCTACAGTAGCTATCGGCACAAGAGGCTATTCACCACCAGAACAATTTGCAGGTCATCCCCGCTTATCAAGTGATATTTATGCTTTAGGTATAATTGGTATTCAAGCTATTACTGGCATACCACCCCAGGAATTGCCGGTAAATCCAGAAACTGGTAATATTATGTGGCGACAAAGAACCAATGTCAGCGATGAATTAGGAGCAATTTTAGATAAAATGGTCTGTTACCATTTTGGCGATCGCTATCAATCTGCTACTGCTGTTCTTCAAGATTTAAAATTATTAGTCATTAGTCATTAGTCATTAGTTATTAGTAAAATTCTTACCCAGTCCCCAGTCCCCAGTCCCCAGTGCGCTTCGATGTAGTTTTTGATATTAAATTATGTAAATAATACATAACCCAATAATTAATTGGGCAATTAGTCAATATAATCAGGATTATTTTTTTGTTAAAGTTTCTCGAAAACTTAAACTTGAGTAACTTTTAAGACAGAAGTCTTATCCAAGATTACGGAAGCTATTTAAGTAACGTCCAGTGATTGGTGCATAGGAACAAAAATAAGTGCTGAAGAAAGTTTTCATGGTTGGGGTTTTGACCCTATTTTTGTTAGGATTTCCATTGATAGGTAATGCTTGGGCTGAAGCAGCGGCTCCTCCCCCTGATACTGGAGACACAGCATTTATGCTGATTTCGTCAGCATTGGTATTGCTGATGACACCAGGATTAGCATTTTTCTATGGTGGGTTTGTGCGATCGCGCAATATCCTCAACACCTTAATGATGAGTTTCGTGTTGATGGCCATTGTCGGAGTCACCTGGGTTCTGTGGGGTTATAGTTTGTCCTTTGCTCCTGGTTTACCCTTCATCGGTGGGTTACAGTGGTTAGGTTTAAACGGTGTAGGTTTAGAAACAACCGGTTATTTGCAAGGTTCAGCCCCTGCGGAAGTTGTTTCCTATGCGGGGACAATACCTCATCAAGCATTCATGATCTATCAAGCCATGTTTGCAATTATCACCCCTGCTTTAATTTCCGGGGCGATCGCCGAACGCATGAGTTTCCGCGCCTATTGCCTATTTGTGCTGTTGTGGTCAACCTTTATCTACACACCCCTAGCTCACATGGTCTGGGCAAAAGGTGGATTTCTAGGTTTATACGGCGGTTTAGGCGCTCTTGACTTTGCCGGTGGCACAGTCGTACATATTAGTTCTGGGGTTTCTGCACTCGTCGCAGCCATGGTCCTCGGTCCCCGGAAAAACCACCCTGATCGCCTCAGTCCACCCCATAACGTCCCCTTTATTTTATTGGGTGCTGGCTTACTCTGGTTTGGCTGGTTTGGTTTTAACGCTGGTAGCGCCTTATCTGCCGGTGGTGTGGCTACAGTAGCCTTTGTTGCTACTAATACATCAGCCGCTGCTGGTGCGTTAATGTGGTTAATTTTAGAAGCAACCCTCAGAGGTAAACCCACCGCCGTTGGTGCAGCCACCGGTGCAGTAGCTGGTTTAGTTGGTATTACTCCAGCCGCAGGATTTGTCACACCCTTAGCAGCGATTTTAATTGGGTTCACTACTGCCGTCGTGTGCTTCTATGCTGTGAGTTTCAAGCACAAGCTCAATGTTGATGATGCCTTAGATACTTTTCCTGTACATGGTGTAGGAGGAACACTAGGAGCAATTTTAACTGCTATCTTTGCCACCACTGAAGTCAACTCAGGAGGTAAAGAAGGGTTATTGCGTGGTAATTTCGGGGAATTATTCATTGAATTAACAGCGATCGCCATAGCTTATATCATCGCGGCTGCTGGTACATGGATCATTCTGAAAATTATTGATGCTACCATCGGTTTGCGTGTCAAAGAGGAAACAGAAAATCAAGGTCTAGATATCAGCGAACACGGAGAAGAAGGTTATAACTCCGAGTTTGGCGATCGGATCAACGTTTAGAGTGACTGGGGACTGGGGACTGGGGACTGGGGACTGGGGACTGGGGACTGGGGACTGGGGACTGGGGACTGGGAACCCGGAAGGGGAAATACCTCTCTTCAGCACCCTGCCCCCTACCCCCCTGCTTCTTTTGCCTATTCCCTTAATGGTAACAGTCTCAGATCCCTGACTTCTTAGAGAAGTCGGGGATCTTATTATTAACGATCAGATGCAAAATTGCTAAATTTTTGTTAACTTGATGTACATTTAACTTACTCGGCATCAACTGACCACAGAACTGATTTTGAATTTCTAATTTTTAATTTTTAATTTTTTAGTCGTGTCCACTTCTGCAAAACCATTTCCTATCTGGGGATTTTTCTTACTGATAACCAACGGTATCCTGATGTTAGCCATCATTTTACTGATTTGGCGACAGCAGAAATTGACCACTGCGTTTGCAACCAGCACTTCCCCACAACAAGTCAACCTCAACCCTCAAAACCAAGCTTTCGTACCGGAGTTAGGACCCCGCCATAAACTCAATTACAAGCAATGGCTAGAGATCCTCAAACAAGAAGCCAAAGTAGCTGCCGAAAACCCGCCTCAGCATTTAACTGTATTGGCCGGAGATTCTTTAAGTTTATGGTTTCCACCTGATTTATTACCCGAAGACAGAAATTGGCTAAATCAGGGAATATCCGGTGAAACTAGCGAGGGATTATTAAAAAGATTAGATTTATTTGACCGTACCCAGCCAGAGATAATTTTAGTCATGGTTGGGATTAATGACCTGATCCGCAGGGTAGGTGATGAAGAAATTTTAGCCAATCAAAAACAAATCATCCGTTATCTACGGAGAACGCACCCCAAAGCAAAAATTGTCCTCCAGTCGATTTTGCCTCACGGGGGAGAAGAAGTAACTTGGGAAGGACGGGAAAAACTACTGGCTATTTCTAACAGTCATATTCGCAAGTTAAACGAGGAACTACAAAGGATAGCTAATCAGCAAGGGATTCAATATCTCAACTTGCATCCCTTGTTCACTAACAAGCAAGGTGATATGCGTCGAGAATTTAGCACCGATGGCTTACACCTCAATCCCCAAGGCTATACAGTTTGGCGCACTGCATTGCAGATTTACAGTGAACAGGGAACTCTTAACAGGGAACAGGGAGCAGGGAACAGGGAACAGGGAACTCTTAACAGGGAACAGGGGAGAATAATTAATGACCAATGACCAATAACTAATAACTAATGACTAATAACAACTGAATTGTGTCCTAGCACGAGAAAATGATAAATAGTGATTTTATCAGCAAAACCTCAATGGATACCAAAGCTTTCAAACGCAGCCTCCAACATTCAGAAAATTACAATCGTAAAGGGTTTGGACATCAAGCAGAGGTGGCCACCCAGTTGCATTCTGAGTATCAAAGTAACTTAATTCAACAAATACGCGATCGCAACTACATCCTCACTAGAGGCAATGTTACCATCCGACTAGCACAGGCATTTGGATTTTGCTGGGGTGTAGAACGTGCAGTAGCTATGGCTTATGAAACCCGTCAGCACTTTCCCACAGAACGCATCTGGATTACCAACGAAATTATTCACAATCCTTCTGTGAATCAACGGATGCAGGAAATGGAAGTAAAATTTATCCCTGTTGAAGCCCATAAAAAAGACTTTTCTGTTGTTGATCAAGGTGATGTAGTCATCCTACCTGCCTTTGGTGCCAGCGTTCAAGAAATGCAGATTTTACATGATAAAGGTTGTCAAATTGTGGATACAACTTGTCCTTGGGTTTCCAAAGTTTGGAATACAGTTGAAAAACACAAAAAAGGCGAATATACCTCCATTATTCACGGAAAATACAAACACGAAGAAACCGTTGCTACCAGTTCTTTTGCAGGTAAATATTTGATTGTCTTGAATTTACCAGAAGCAGAATATGTAACTAACTACATTCTCAATGGTGGCAACCGTGAGGAATTTTTAGCTAAATTTGCTAAAGCTTGTTCAGCCGGATTTGATCCTGATCAAGATTTAGAACGGGTAGGTATTGCCAACCAAACCACCATGCTCAAAGGTGACACCGAAAAAATTGGTAAACTGCTTGAACGAACCATGATGCAAAAATATGGGACAACAGAATTAAATCAGCATTTCCAAAATTTTAACACCATCTGCGACGCTACCCAAGAACGCCAAGATGCAATGTTGGAACTAGTCGAACACAAACTAGATTTAATGGTAGTAATTGGTGGGTTTAATTCATCAAATACTACTCAACTACAACAGATTGCTTTTGATCGCAGTATTCCTTCCTATCACATTGATAGTGTTGAACGCATTAAATCAGGTGATGCCATCGAAAATCGACAACTAACAGGAGAATTGGTAACAACAAAAAACTGGTTACCAGCAGGAGAAATAGTTGTCGGTATAACCTCTGGTGCTTCTACACCCGATAAGGTAGTAGAAGATATCATTGAGAAAATTTTTGCTTTAAAAGCAACATGGTAATTCTTAATTAGAGACAAGGGAAGCAGGGGTAACAATTATTTATTCCCTCTTCCTAGTCCCCAATCCCCAGCTATTTGGCATTTTGGCACTCGTCTAGTAAAGTAACTTGATATATTGCAGAAATTACCAAGATGTTTTTAATTTTTATACAGGAGACGGGATTAAACCCGTCTTTTTTGTCATTTGAGGATTTGCCATTTTGGCAGAAGTTAACAGAATAATTGTGCTATATTGATAAAAATTGCAGCGATTAATTAATGAATAAAACAATTTGCACGGGTTAAATTCCCGTTCTTCTTGTTTATTTCATTTACAATCCTGACAACCTATTGAATTTTATTTCTACTATTTTTTTCCATATTCCAAGGTGTATTGCCACTTTCAAGCTATTAGTGCGGACGGGATAACCCCCCGTCTTTTTTTTGATATTAAACAGAAAATTCTCACCAGATAGATACTCGACTTCCAATACTGTTCGGTTAAGGATTTTTGTAGGTTGGGTTGAACAAAGTGAAACCCAACAAATCTCTGTAAATGTTGGGTTTTGTCCCTCAACCCAACCTACCCAATTTCATGGTTTTGAGCTTAACCGACAAGTATTGACTCGACTTCTCCAATAAGTCGGGGATATGGGTATTACGTTTTTTAAAGTTGGAGAACTAGGATAACTTATTTTTTTTGCAACCGCATCATCTATTATCAGTTTTTCGCATATTTGCATACATCCTCTAGGAAGATGCAGCTACAAAACCAGACAGGCTAAATTAGTTTGGGATGTTGTTATGCACTGGATTTATATTGAGGTTTGGTTAACCACCAAACCTTTTTTGTTTATCAGCATTTAGAACTTTAGCCGTCAGCAAGAAAGTAATACAGATTTGCCAGGATCGCTACATCCAGTCGGTAGGGGTTGATCAACCGCAGCATATAGCAATAGTAAATCATAGATTCTACAAACACGCTACTGAACAAGAACAGGACTTACGCGCAAGTAAGGTCAAAACTAACCACAGAGGACACTGAGGAAAGGTCTGAATAAGAGTTTGGGAGAGTTTTTGTTGCGTCAGGACTTACGCAAAACAGAACGGAAGTAGGAGTAATACTGCAACGGGCAAGCAAGCTACATGAATTACCCCTACGCAAGAATCAGGTTTTGAGTTCAATCTTGCGTAAGTCCTAAATTAAGATCCCAGACTTGTTAGAAAAGGTGAGGATCTGAAGTAATTTTAACCAACCAGGGATACTGTTTAAGGTGCGTGTAAAGATAGGTTATGCCTATTAGACCTCTCCGGAAATATGGTAGAGACGTTCCGCCGGAACGTCTCTACAAGGGTTTCAAACCACGCACATTTAATTACCGGAGATGTCTATTCTGATAAATTGTACTTTTTTGTAAAATGTAAAATAAAATGTAAAAATTTAAACTTAATCATTATGGGCAACTGCTCGAATCACGAGTATAAAAGTAAAAATACTCAGTTCCAAAAGATTCTCCGCATTGACTGAAAACCAAGATGGCCAAGCACTCGCGTAAGGTGAAACCAAAAGCAGCTAGAACTGATCAGCCTCGTGCTGGTGCATTGAAAAGAATAGCTAAAAAATCTCAAAAACAATCTCGATGGCGCAGTTGGCTGTTGTCAACCTTGGCATGGATTATTTTGTTGGGTAGTGCTGGTGTAATTATCGCTTTTGGCTGGATTAGCATTCTTTTTATACTTAATCCAGAACAGGTTAGCTGGCTAAATAAATATTTACCAGAAGGCGCGAAAATTGATGTCAGTCAAAAAGATATCCCCCAAACCCTAGCCGAAATCGAACTTACCTTAGAGAAACAAAACCGCATAGTTGGAGAAAGTCTATCTTTAGATGCTGTAAATCCAAAAAATAATCAAAAAGCAAATTTATTTCTACTGCCAGTTTTCCAAAAACGTAATAATTGTCAGTCTGATTGTCAAGAACTGGTGGAAGTGAGGGTTTATCAACGCTCAAAAGATTTAGAATATCAATTTCAAGCACAAACCTACTACCATCTAGTCACACAACTGGCTATCACTGGACTTACAAAGTCTTTTGTGGAATCTCCCCTGGGTAAAAATGTTTCCGAGTCCCAGAAGCAGGAGGGAAAAACTCAGTTACCTTTAACTGAGATAAAAGCTTTTAATGATTCTCCATTATCACCAGGGTTCTGGTTTTATTTGCGTGGTGAACATAAACAAGGAGATGGGGCGATTGCTTATGGACAAATTGTTCACTACAATCAAGAGCTTCGCAGTTTACAACAAATGTTATCTTGGAAAAATCCTAATGGGCAATTACCCAAATGGCAGCAGATAACCGGTAGTGCTACAAAAGAGTTATTTATAGACCAAACAGTAGGTTTAGATCCACAGTTACAAGTTTATCAAATCAAAGAAGGCAAATTAGTTAAGAATTCTGTGGTACTAGAACCAATTAACCTTAAATCTTTATTTGAGGATTTTAGTTATCAAAAATCCCTATTATTGGCGCGAAATGGATTGTGGACACCAGCTGATGCTTGGTTGACATCTCTCCAAAAACAGCGTCAACAGCCTTTTCCAGATTCTGTCCAGGCGCAAATTGATTTAATTCGCCTGCATTCTCAATTTACCAAAATTCAAGCTGATAAAAGTTGGGCTAGTCCTAGTCAACAAGTGCTGACAGCTTTAATTGATGGTCGCTGGGAACGAGCTTTACAGGTTTTGACAACATCTTATAATAACGAGCAAGAAATTTCTAACCTACTTAAAAGTGATAGAGGTAGATTATGGAATCGGACAACTGTGGCTTTGCAACTAAACCCCAGTAGAAAGGCCGTGTTAGCTTGGGCATATCTGATATTAACTGTGCAAAGGGGAGAGCAACGAGCTAATACTTGGTTACAAGGACAGCCAAACATTAATGAAGAAACTCTAGTTTATCTTCAAGGTATGTTAGCAAAACTCAATGACGAAGTGACAAATGCTCATCAGAGTCAGATTATCGGTGGGGTGCAAAAAATTTCCAAGATTAATAATATTGATTGGCTACCAGTAGATGGTCAAGCAGAGGTAAAAATTGCAGATAACCAAATTTGGTATCAGGTAGATGTGGGTGCATTCCATGATGGAACAAGTTGGTTAAGTTACCCGTTTGCTAATTTCTCACTACCAAAAATTCAAACTAGCCAATTTTGGGCGAAAATTTTGGGAATTAGTGCTGATCCCAATATCCAAATAGTTGTTTGGCTACCTAATGGAGAACAGCAAATAAATACCGCTACTATTAAAGCTGTACAAATGAGGAACGGGGTTTTACGACTTTTAGCCGCTGGTGATTTGATTCGGGAAAATAAAGATAGTTCTCTTCAACCCAAACCTCTGGCTTTAACTTCCGCTGCATTAGAATGGGTACAAGCATCTCCCATCAGTATTGAAGCTCTTGATCAACAAAATCCTCAAGCTGTACAGACAATTTTACCGAGTGTGTGGCGTTCTTTGCAGCAGTCTGGCGATATTTCTCCTGGTCAGGTTCCCAACTTTGAGGAAATAAAGGGAAAAATGAGTAATTGGCCTGTGCAGATGATTGATATCACCAATGATGGCACTCTTGATGTGGTTTTGACTATTTCTGGTTCAGCTATAGCCTCTTTGACTCAGGCTGGAAATGAAAATTGGGGCAATGGAAAAGAGAATAAACGTTCCCGGACTGTGATTTTTTCGGCTAATGGTGAGGTTATCTATACTGATTTTGCTGCCAAATCACCGCAAACGCTGATCGCGATCGCTAAACTTAACAGTGACCAATCTCTAGCTTTGTTGGTAGAAAATAATGATAAATATAGCTTGAGGCGCTGGTCAGCCACTAATCAGCGCCTAGAATAGTGAGCAAATTCTTGGGTTTATTCTTCGTGGCTAGAAGATTCTAGTCTTTGGCTCTTGAGGTTCTGTAACTGTTGTAGCAGGGAATCTACTTCCGCTTGCAGGTCAATAAATTTTTCTTGTTGTTCGTCCCCATAATAAGCTTTAGTAAGCTTTTTGACCAATTCACTATGAGATTCGCAACTGGCAACACTGGATGATAAAGTAGACATGGTTATACTCATTTGCAAACTTGGCTCACACCATTTGAGATATTATAATAATGTCATATTAAAACTTTCTTAAAACATTGTATACTTTCCATTACATACTCTAATAGGTTTACCGTTTAGTCATAAGAGACTGCGATGAGAGCGACTCTGTTCCTGAGATGACATCGCCCTTTGCATGGTAAAGTGATTGACACTATAAAAAAATCCAATTTTCCCATCTCAAATCCCTAGTTAAGAAGTTTAGAATCCTGTGACTTTGAGCTTGTCTGTTGCTAAATCTCATCGCCAACCTTGGCCCGGTCTGATAGAAGCCTATCGGGAATACTTGCCTGTCACCGAAAGCACTCCAGTTGTTACTCTCTTGGAAGGTAACACACCTTTAATTCCTGTGCCAGCGATCGCAGAACGCATTGGTAAACA
Source organism: Anabaena sphaerica FACHB-251 (assembly GCF_014696825.1). NCBI lineage: Bacteria > Bacillati > Cyanobacteriota > Cyanophyceae > Nostocales > Nostocaceae > Anabaena > Anabaena sphaerica. The sequence continues at coordinate 115,595 of NZ_JACJQU010000011.1, forward strand.
GGTCAAGGTATTTGTTAAATATGATGGTCTCAACCCCACCGGCAGCTTCAAAGACCGGGGTATGACCATGGCCATTACCAAGGCTAAGGAAGCTGGAGCTAAGGCGGTGATTTGTGCTAGTACAGGTAATACTTCCGCTGCTGCTGCGGCTTATGCTCAACGCGGAGGAATGAAACCTTTTGTGTTGATTCCTGATGGTTATGTAGCTTTGGGTAAGTTGGCACAAGCGTTACTCTATGGCGCTGAAGTATTAGCTATTAAAGGAAATTTTGACCGGGCTTTAGAAATAGTCCGGGAAATGGCGGAACATTATCCCATCACTTTGGTAAATTCTGTCAATCCTTACCGCTTGGAAGGTCAGAAAACTGGCGCTTTTGAAGTGGTGGATGCTTTGGGTAATGCTCCTGACTGGTTATGTATTCCGGTAGGAAATGCGGGAAATATCACAGCATATTGGATGGGTTTTTGTCAATACCATCAAGATAGAAAATGCGATCGCTTACCGAAAATGATGGGTTTTCAAGCTGCTGGTGCTGCACCTTTGGTATATGGTCAACCAGTAGCACATCCTGAAACTTTAGCGACTGCGATTAGAATTGGTAATCCAGCCAGTTGGGATAAAGCGATCGCTGCTCAAACTGCTAGTCAAGGTTGTTTTAACGCTGTCACAGATGAGGAAATTCTTGACGCTTATCGGCTGTTAGCGTCATCGGAAGGGATTTTCTGTGAACCTGCCAGCGCGGCTTCTGTAGCTGGGTTGTTAAAGGTGAAAGATCAAGTTCCTACAGGTGCAACTGTGGTTTGTGTCCTCACGGGTAATGGTTTGAAAGACCCAGATACAGCAATTAAACACAGTCATGCTCAGTTTAAACAGGGTATTCCCGCAGAGTTGAAAGCTGTAGCTGAAGCGATGGGATTTTAAAGACAGGTGAAAGGTGATAGGTGAAAAAAGACAGAAGGTTATTCCTCCTCATCACCCCACCTCTCCATCACCCCATCACCCCATCACCCCATCACTCCCTATTTCCCCTACTTCCTCTACTTCCCCTACTTCCCCTACTTCCGCTGCTGCTCGCGCCTTTGCTAAACTATCAATAGCATCACCTAAAGCAGTAGTTAGGTTGTTGCGGGTTTGGGCGTGATTTTCCTGTTCTGTATTCAAAGCTTGGATTAAGCGATCGCGTTCTTGCGTCACAGCAACAACTTTGGCTTTTAATTCCTCTACAGATGTCAATTGTGATATTTCTGGCTCAATCGCTGTTGTGGTAGTCTCCGCAATATTATCAGCGTTTATACCTTGCAATTTCTGAAGTTCAGCTTTTACAGATGCGATCGCTTGCTGGTACATCTTGGCATCTGCGCGACGCTGTTCTGATTCAGTATTATAGAGTTGTCTCCATTTTTGTGAACTTTCCCAAGCTTCATCACGTTTTTGTTGCAGTTCGACCAGTTGCTGTTTCAGGGCTTGAATTTCGGCTAACCACTGTTGTGTTAAATGGGCTGTTTTATCAATATTGTCAGTCATTAGTTTAGTTAAATGTAGCAAATAGCTAGTAACGATGCAGAGAATAGACACTTCTGGAGGGATTATATCTTTTGAACGAGATAAATCAGTATTAACACAGGCTAATACCACGTTATTAGAGGATGTTTTAAAAGTTTTGAATGTATAAATAAACCCCTCTCCAAACCTCTCCCCGACGCGGGGAGAGGCTTTGAAACCCCCATTCCCTCGTAGGGAAGGGGGAAAGGGGGGTTAGGTTACTGAAGATTATTAGTTTCATCTAATACTTTTCAAACAACCTCTTAGATAGTGCTGGTTAAATTTTGCACCAACAGCCTGATTTGAAGCTGGAAGTGACAGTTAACCAAGAACTCAGCGAACTACAAGATATTACTCAGGAGCGATTGCAAGCCATTACACAATACTTACAATTAAAGTAGCAAATCAGTGATGATAGGGTAAACACTCAAATAGGAACAGAAACTAAAGAAAAATACTAAACTTGTGCTTACAGTAGAACTACGGGAAAGTTACTAATGGAAACTCTGCCAGAACCACGCTAAATCAATCTAAATAAATATATTGAAGATATGTTCAAATTCTATTTTATCAAGTTTTTTCGCCACCTCAATTGGCGTACACTGAAAAAAACTTTTGCCAGGACTGTGGAAAGGAGACTTTTAGGACTGGCTTCAGAAATTGCCTTTAATGCTATGTTATCCCTGTTTCCGGCGATTCTTGCCGTGCTGACAGCGATTGGCTTGTTTGCAGAATCTTTGCGAAACACCTTTATGCAACTAACAACGCAACTGAGTCAAATTGTACCCGAAGACGCGTGGATTTTGATTAGTGACTTTGCTACACAAGAAATTGCTAACTCTAAAAATTCTGAGTTATTTTCTTTCAGTTTTGCGATCGCTATTTGGACAGCTTCTGGTGCAGTCAGTACCGCTATGACTGCTTTTGATGAAATCGAACAAATTTCCCCAGAAAATACGCGCCCTTTTTGGAAAGCTAAACTCATTTCGGTAGGATTAACAATTGGTACTATATTACTTTTAGTGCTGGCTTCTTTCCTGGTATTTATTAGCGATTTACTTTTAGGAATGGTGGTTGGTAGCAATTCTTATTTAGCATTCTTATTACCTCTTTGGCAACTGCTACTTTGGCCTTTAGCTTTAGTTATTGTTGCTGCCACATTTAGCTTAGTCTATCGTTATGGACCAAGCGTATGGAAACCAGGTACACCATTGATGCCTGGATCAGTTTTAGCCGCTATATTTTGGGCGCTAGTCTCCGCCCTATTTCGCCTTTATGTCACCAACTTTGGAAATTATAATAAAGTTTACGGTACAGTGGGAACTTTTATAGTATTAATGTTGTGGTTGTGGATTAGTGCCTTTGTTCTCCTTGTTGGCAACCAGTTAAATGTAATTGTCGGTGAATCTATGCGATCAAAAATAGGGAATAGGGAACAGGTTACAGGTTACAGGTGACAGGGAGCAAGGAGAGAATAACAACTGATAACTGATAACTGATAATTGACGAAAAATGTCTAATTCTCCTCATAAAATTGCCATTGAAGCTGATGGTTATGCAGCTACGTTAAAACGTCTGCGTCAAATCAGTGGACTGTTGGATAATGCTATTACCATTCCTGGAACTAAAGTGGGTATTGGTTTAGATCCGATTTTGGGATTAATACCAGTTGGTGGTGATGTTTTGGTATTAATATTTTCTTTCTACATTATCATCGAATCGGCACGGCTAGGTGTGTCAAGAGCAACTTTGAGCAGAATGGTTGTAAATATTATCATTGATGCTTTAGTAGGTGCTATACCTATGTTAGGAGATCTATTTGATTTTGCCTGGAGAGCGAATAGTTATAACATCACTTTATTGGAAGATTACTTAAAATTACCTGGTGAAAAAAAGAAAGCGGATCAGGGTTTTATTATTGCTCTTTTCGCTGGATTGTTTTTACTTGCCATTGTCTTAGTAACATTACCTGTGATACTAATAGCAATGCTATGGAAAACCTTAACAGGCGGTTAAAATGACGGTTTAATTAAGTATTAAAATACACATTAATACACAATGAAAGATTGGTGGCAACGTAACTTTCCTCAAGGGCGGCAAAATCTAATTATTACTGATGCTAATGGATATCCCGTACAAATCGCTTATGGCGAAAAAGGTACAGGTAAGCCGCTGATTTTATTGCATGGGTTAGGCAGTTGGAGTTATAATTGGCGGCATTGTATCAACCCTTTATCTAAATATTTTCGGGTAATTTGTTTTGATGCTAAAGGCTATGGTTTTTCAGAAAAATCTCTATCACGTCGAGAAGAAAATGGTCATCAAGTAATTGAGTTAGAACGAATTATTAAAGCTTTATGTGATGAACCACCTGTTATTGTTGCCGAATCTTTAGGGGCATTAGTTTCTTTAGCCTTAGCTGCAAAATCTCCCCACTTAATTGGGCGTTTAGTAGTTATGAATGCGCCGATTTTTGCTGAAACATTACCTCATTGGGCGATGGGAATATTGGCACAAACACCACTGGAAGTCATACAGACAATTGACTATTTACGTCTAGCTTATGTGTTTGCACCTATAGTTAGAGAAGTAATGGCAATAGAAAGGCGTAAGGTGTTATTTGATCCTTCTATTCTCACCGAAGAAGATGTTTATTGGATAACTTACCCGTTTATTGAAATTCCGGGAACTTTGGTGAAAGTCGCTGAAGAGTTACAAATAGCAGTAAAAGAAATTGAAAATTTACAAGCTAAAAAACCAAATATGCTGACTGAAATTCAAAATAATCTCAGTGCTATTGAATGTCAAACTCTAATTTTATGGGGTGATAAAGATAGTTGGTTTCCTGCTAGTCATGGTGAAAAATTACATCAACATTTACCAAATTCCCGGTTTAAAATTCTGGATAACTGTTATCATGACGCATCAACTGGCGCTTTTGAATTAGTGAATACTGAGATTATTAAATTTTTGCAGGACACAAATTTCTGTTGAATTTAAAGAGATAGATACCCGACTTCTCAAAGAAGTCGGGTATCTGAGTATGTATTACCAATTACAAATAAAAGAAGAGTGGGAGAAGGCATACCACGCGCCTTTAATCTCCCACTCTACATTTGCTGCTGGGGCGTTCAGGAATATGTATTTTATAGACGCTACCCGTTATTTAGGGGGCTAAATTATACGTCAACGATAGCGCCTATATGCTGTGAATATTCCTGTTGCAGCAAATGTCAAACCTGATTAATTATTATTTTTTTTGCTGAACTATTAGCCCAGAAAATTATTAGTAGATTGCTTTGTTTGTTCATAATAAAGACTTTTTAAACAGCCTTTTTAAGAATAAACTATTTATGTAGTAGCCCCTGATAACAACACCCTTAAAGTCGTTTATCTTTTAATAATTTAACTGGGTAGTTAACCGATTGGTTGCCAACTTGGCACTTTTTATCAGTTATTAGTTATCGGTTATCAGTTATCAGTCTAAGAGGATGTTGCCAAAGAATTGTGATTATCATCAAAAACCCCACACCTCTTTTTAAACCCGTTGCGGAAGTTTGAGTAAGCGATAAATCACCAAACAACCAGATGCACAACTCAGAGCGATCGCTAACATTAACCACAAGGGTGTAGGATTGCTGTTATTAGGTAATTTTGTATTTACTTCCTCTCTGACTACTTCTATGGGTTTTTCGGGTTCTATTTTGGGTACGTAGCCAGTATAAATTAGTTGGTAATAGCTAAATATTCCCACTATTAAGGGAAGTCCTAACAACCCCACGAACCATAACCAAGGATGCCTCACGAACAGGTTTTTAGATGGGGTTGTATTTTTTAATTCCTCTGTACTGCTTTTTGCAGTTTCGCTAGACTCTGGCTTGACGCTGTGACTATTCATGATTGATTTGATCTTGCATCCTCTAGTAGATTATTGTACTAGAAGACACAAGTGTTAACCATCAATAGTGCCTCTACATGAAACTGGCACAATCTACAACCACCTCGCCGCATCTTTAGCGTGGTAAGTTAAAATCAAATCAGCACCAGCCCGTTTAAAACCTGTTAAAGTTTCCATCACCACACGCTGTTCATCTATCCAACCATTTAAAGCCGCAGCTTTCACCATCGCATACTCACCAGAGACATTATAAGCAGCCACAGGTAAATTACTAGCTTGCTTCACCTGCCAAATAATGTCCATATATGCCAAAGCTGGCTTCACCATCAGCATATCAGCGCCTTCGGCAATATCTAACTCAATTTCTTTGATAGCTTCACGGGAGTTACCGGGGTCCATTTGGTAAGTGCGTCTATCACCAAACTGCGGTGTGGAGTCTGCTGCATCCCGGAATGGTCCATAATAAGCGGAAGCATATTTAGCAGCATAGGACATGATGGGGATATCTTCAAATCCCGCTTCATCCAAACCTTCACGAATAGCTTGAACAAAACCATCCATCATTCCCGAAGGTGCAATAATATCCGCACCTGCTTTAGCTTGGGAAACTGCGGTTTTCTTCAATAATTCCAAAGTTGGGTCATTTAAAACTCTACCTGTTAAATCACCAGTTTGTAAATAACCACAATGACCATGACTGGTATATTCACACAAACAAGTATCAGCCAGAATAATTAAATCAGGAACTGCTTCTTTAACTGCGGTTGCTGCTTTTTGGACAATACCACAATCATGCCATGCACCTGTAGCATCTATGTCTTTATCTGCCGGAATTCCAAATAAGATAATAGCCGGAATACCTAAATCATAAACTTCCTTAGCTTCTTCAACAATTTTATCTACCGAAAGTTGGTAGACTCCAGGCATAGATTTTACTTCCTTAGCAACACTCTCACCTGGAACAGCAAACAAAGGATAAATTAAATCATTGGTTGTTAAAACGGTTTCACGTACCATGCGACGTAGTTGGGGATGGGTACGTAAGCGACGGGGACGATGTGTTGGAAACATAAATTTTTATCAACAAAAAACGCAATGGACATAAAACAAACCGTCACAAAAGCCACATTTTACTTTGTGACCTTCAGACAAACTAGAAACAGTGCTTAACTGTCTTTGCCCTGCTGTTCATGAAGCTGTGGGGCAATTTTGTATTTTACAGCTTTGTTGACACTTTACTGGAAGAAATTAGGGAAAATAATTTTAAAGTCAGGAGTCACCCTTCGGGAAGTCAAAGGTCAAAAGTCAAAAGTTAAAACTTAAAAGCGTCCTTTGGGCAGCCACAAAAATCGGGAGTCTGGTGTATGTGTTAGAATTGCTAAACATTACAGGATTCATAAGAATGGGGAAAATTTTTAATTTTGTATCCTGATATATTGATGAAATAAATACCTAATGGAAATGATTACTAAAAAACTCGAAAAATGAATGGATAACGAAAGGGTGTATCAGGATTAGCAAAAACTTTGATGAGAGCAAAAATTGTTAATCCCCAATGTATAAAATATCCCAAACCTGCCAATGGCAATAATATCACCAATGGTAAAACTAACCAACCGAGTAGAAAAAACAAAGCTCCTAAAATTGCACCATAAAACCAGACGTTAAAATGGAAATTGATAGATTCTTTGGCGTTGTCTTTGACAACCGGATCATCAGAGATGATTAATAAACCAATCGGTAAACCAACGGATACAATAGTGGTGCTGAAAAAAATTGCCCCGTGAGATAAGGCTGATAATATTTTGCGTTTATCGCTGTCGTATATGTCGTACATTTTCAGTTCCTGATAATTTCTAGTTACTTATTATATCATATTTGGTTAAGCAGTAATAAATCAGAATTTGAGTTTGTCAGAATCAGGATGTTCAGGATTTTAGGATTTATAGGATTTTATTTTGTGGTCAAAGATCCCCGACTTCTGAGATAATTTATCTGAGAAATGAAAAGATTAATTAAAGAAGTCGGGGATCTAAATTTATCGAATCAGGATTTACAGGATTCGTGTTATCAAAATCCTCATCACTAATGATACAATTATAACAAGATAATAAAATTAATCTCAGCAATATCTACTATCAAAGGTATGATCATTTGGCAACCAGGGGAAGAGATCAACAAGGGTAGATTTATCATTCAGGGTAAACCATTGGGTAGCGGTGGTTTTGGAATTACCTACAAAGCTTTAGAACCCAACACAGGCAAATTATACGCTATCAAAACTCTAAACTCAACCATGCAACTGAGTGAAGACTTTGCAGAAGAACAGGTTAAGTTTATTAACGAAGCCTTGACAATTAAAGGGTTTGATCATAAACACATTCTCAAAGTTCATGAAGTCATCCAAGAAGGTCAACTTTTTGGCGTGGTGATGGAATATATTGATGGGGTGACTTTATTTAAGTATGTCCAAAATCAAGGACAATTATCAGAAAGTGAAGCACTTTTATATATAGATCAAATTGGTCAAGCGTTAGAATATATCCACAATAAAGGACAGTTACACCGAGATATTAAACCGGGAAATATTCTATTACGACAAAATAAACAAGAAGCGGTATTAATAGACTTTGGTTTAACTCGCAGTCTCGCTACTAAAAGCATGACAAACTCCCTCACAGAAGGTTATGCACCTATTGAACAATATCGTCGTAAGGGTAATTTTGGTTCTCACACTGATGTCTATGCTTTAGCTGCAACTTTATATTATCTCTTAACTGCTGATGGATTGAAACAAGAGGGAGAAATTAGTCCAGTACCCGCAACTAACCGGAAATATGATGATGAACCTTTACCCGAACCAAAACATTATAATTCTCGCATTAGTCAGAGGGTGAATGATGCTATTTTGCAGGGAATGGAAATAGAACCGGAAAAACGTACTGCGACGGTTTTGAAGTTTCGGGAAAGTTTGGGTTTGGTGGTTCAACCGAGAAGAACCCCACCCCCTAACCCCCTCCCCGCAAGCGAAGAGGGGGGACTAAAATCATCCTGTGGAATGGACTATAAAAAAGTCCTTGCTGCACACCAGCCGCTTTCGGGTTAGCATGAATATAACGCAAAGTATTTAAAGCTCGTTTCTTGTCTGTATTTGCAAACCCGGTACTGTGATAACGCTTTTCCCAGAAATGTCCGCTACGGTTCAACATTTGGTTAAAACACATTGCAGTGTACCAGTTTAACCAGTGCATAATTTTTGGTAAGTCTTCCGGTTGTTGCGGTTCTATGAGATAATGAATGTGATTACTCATAATGCACAAACCGTATAATTTAAAGTTGTATTTTTCAATAGCCTTTTTAATGGCGTAAACTAAAACTTGACGACATTCTAATTTGGTCAAACGAAACTCACGGTTATTACATCTAATAGTGACATGGTAAGAATATCCTGATTGTAAAGTTCTTGGTTTTCGAGACATGACAAAAGATCCCCGACTTCTGAGATAATTAATGTGATTAATGAGAAGATTGTTAAAGAAGTCGGGGATCTGAAAATTGTATTTGTCAGAATCAGGATAACCAGGATTAAAGGATGTATAGGATGGTAATTTATAGATGGTTTAAATTATTCAAAAACAATCATTCAAAAACATCCTGAAAAATCCCCAACTTCCCACCAAAAATCATTCAACAACATCCTGAAAATCCTTAAATCCTGTAAATCCTGATTCAGACAAATAAAATCACCAACTCCCCACTAAAAATCATCCAACAACATCCTGAAAATCCTTAAATCCTGTAAATCCTGATTCAGACAAAAAATATTAAATATGCAATCTACCAAGCATTACGCAATTATCAAATTATCAAATCTATCGGTAAAGGTGGTTTTGGAGAAGTTTATTTAGCACAACATTCCCAAACGGGTAAACTTGTCGCTTTAAAAGTCATGTTACCAGAAGTTGCACAGGATGAAGATCATGTCCAAATGTTCCTCCGGGAAATTGAAAACATGAAAGCTTTAAAACATCCTCATGTTGTAGAATTATTTGATTATGGTTACGCAGAAAATATATTTTTCCTAGTTATGGAATATTACGAAGGTGGTAATGTTTATGATTTAATGCAGCAATTAGGAGGAAAATTACCCCTAGATATGTCTTTAGGAATTATCCTGCAAGTTTTAGATGGTTTAACATATACCCATCAAGCAGAAATTCCCTATGTTAAATTAGCTGATGGTAAATTTGCAAAAGGTAAAGGTTTAGTTCACCGAGATTTAAAACCAAATAATATTTTCCTCTGTAATATTAACGGTAAACTAACCGCAAAAATCGGTGATTATGGTTTAGCGAAATCTTTTGATTTAGCAGGTTTAATTGGACAAACTTTCACCAAAAGAATGGGGGGTACACCTGGTTTTATTCCTCGTCAACAGGTGCTAAAATTTAAAGATGCAAAACCTGATGTTGATGTATGGGCAAGTGCAGCTTGTCTATATAATATGTTAACAGCATATTTTCCCCGCAATTTCACAGATGATCATTTTATGGATGTTCTGGAAAATGATCCTGTGCCGATTTTACAACGTAGTGGAAATATCCCTATAAAATTAGCTGAAGTGATAGATTTAGCTTTAACCGAAAAGCCGCAAATCTATTTTCCAAGTGCTGCAAAGTTTAAAGAAGCACTCATTAATGTAATCCTGTAAATCCTAAATTGGACAGATTTAGATCCCCGATTTCTTTCATTTATCTTCTCATTGATTACATCAATCATCTTAGAAGTCGGGGATCTTAGTCGATATCCTGATTCAGACAATCTGAGAAATCTAAAACAAGACCCTATATGCGCGCACAGATTCCCATTATAATAAAATGATAATAGAAAATCTGGAATTTGTCAACTACCTCACCCATAAAATTCTCAATATTGATGAATTCAGAGGTGAAAATTAATATAGCGGTATGCACTTGAATGAGATACACAATTAACGTCAAAAATCCATACACTAAAAGACTTTTAACTCTGTTCCCTGTTCCCCGTTCCCTGTTCCCTGCTATAGAATAGACAAATGTGTTTTCTTAGTCCTGAAAAAGACTACATTTAATTAAGTAAGGTAAAAAACGAATTAAAAATTATGGCTACTGAACTTATTGAAGAACTAGGTGAAGCGGTGGAACTGCGTCGCAACTTTGCGATTATTTCTCACCCTGATGCTGGTAAAACTACGTTAACTGAAAAACTATTATTATACGGAGGTGCTATACACGAAGCGGGGGCAGTAAAAGCGCGAAGAGACCAGCGCAAAGTAACTTCTGACTGGATGGCAATGGAACAACAACGGGGTATTTCTATTACCTCCACAGTGTTGCAATTTGTCTATCGTAACTGTCAAATTAACTTACTTGACACCCCTGGACACCAAGATTTTAGTGAAGACACCTATAGAACTTTAGCAGCAGCAGATAATGCGGTGATGCTGATTGATGCCGCTAAAGGGTTAGAACCCCAAACCCGGAAGCTGTTTGAAGTTTGTAAACTTAGGGGTATACCTATTTTCACATTTGTCAATAAACTCGACCGTCCGGGACGAGAACCTTTAGAACTGTTAGATGAGATTGAACAAGAATTGGGATTACAGACTTATGCGGTAAATTGGCCGATAGGGATGGGCGATCGCTTTAAAGGAGTATTTGACCGCCACCAGCAGCAAATACATTTATTTGAACGCAGCGCCCACGGTAGTAAAGAAGCCCGTGATACCATCGTAGATTTAGGTGATAGTAGAATTGAGCAACTACTAGAACAAGACCTTTATCACCAACTTAAAGAGGAGTTAGAACTATTAGAAGGAGCAGGTGAGGAACTAGATTTAGACTTAGTGCATCAAGGAAAAATGACTCCGGTGTTTTTTGGAAGCGCCATGACTAACTTTGGGGTCGAGTTATTCCTCAAATACTTCCTGGACTATGCCCTCAAACCTGGTACACATAGCAGCAGCGTTGGCGAAATTCCCCCTACCTATCCAGAATTTTCAGGCTTTGTCTTCAAACTCCAAGCCAACATGGACCCGAAACATAGAGATAGAGTGGCTTTTGTCCGGGTCTGCACAGGTAAGTTTGAAAAGGATATGACAGTTAACCACGCTCGCACAGGTAAAGTTGTCCGTCTATCTCGTCCGCAAAAACTGTTTGCACAAGAGAGAGAGTCAATTGATGTCGCTTATCCTGGAGACGTGATCGGTTTAAATAATCCCGGCGTTTTTGCAATTGGCGACACCATTTACACAGGACAAAAACTGGAATATGAGGGAATTCCTTATTTTTCACCAGAACTGTTTGCCACTCTCAGAAACCCCAACCCCTCAAAATTCAAGCAATTTCAAAAAGGCGTTTCCGAATTAAGAGAAGAAGGTGCTGTACAAATTATGTACTCAACAGATGAAGCCAAACGTGATCCAATTTTGGCAGCGGTTGGTCAGTTGCAATTTGAAGTTGTGCAGTTCCGCCTACAAAATGAGTATGGTGTAGAAACCATTCTCGATTTATTACCCTACAGTGTGGCTCGGTGGGTTGATGGTGGTTGGGAAGCTTTGGAAAAAGTAGGGCGTTTATTTAACACTACTACAGTCAAAGATAGCATGGGAAGACCAGTATTATTATTCCGTAATGAATGGAATTGCCAACAATTAGAGGGAGATCATCCAGAGTTGAAATTAAGTGCGATCGCTCCAGTATTCTCTAGTCAACAACCAGTGGAATAATTCGTAATTCGTAATAGAGCATTTATCTTCTCCCCTGCCTCCTGCCCCCTGCCTCCTGCCTCCTGACTTCTGAATTGATTCAGGAACTCGCATCTATTTTTTGAATTTTTGATTAGATCGCGTGTCTTACCTAGAAGAAATTGGAGTACAAAAAATTCTATGCCTTCATCTCCACAATCCTCTTTGGAGGCTGGTTTAGCTGCCCTCAAAGAGGGAAATTACTACGCTGCAATTACTCAACTTTTGCCTATTGCCAACAGCCCAGAAGATAGTAACATTAGCTTGCAAGCTCAGGTTGGTTTGGTGATGGCTTATGCACATACAGGCGAAATCTCAAAAGCGATCGCCTTGTGCAAAAATTTGCTCGACACTGATAATTCCCAAGTTCAAGAGTGGGCAAAACGCGCTCTAGAACAATTGATGAAACGTCAAAAACGGATCAAATCAGCAAATATTGTAAATTCTACTAAACCAACAAAACAACAAGAAGACATATCAAAAAATCATACCCGTAACATCGCTCTGCCAAATACAAGCTCCAACATCTCTGGGAAGAGCATCACAGAACCAGTCAACATTTATTGGCGACAAGCTAGACGTGCAAAAGTATGGCAACCCCTCCGTAAATATAACTTAATAGCTTCCCGGCTACTAGCCTTGGCAACCTTCATGGCTTTGTTTTGGGTATTACGAGCCATGCTTCAGTTCCTAATGGCTTTAATTAACCAGATTTTAGACAAACTGCCTTATGTAAATCCATTGCCCTTTTTATATAGCAATCCTAGTTCATTAATATTAGTCCTATTGTTGGTTCTGTTGGTACTGTCTCCCTGGTTATTAGATTGGTTATTAGCAAAATTTTATGGTCAGCAGCCATTATCAAAAGAAGTCCTGCATACCCATAGTCGTGAGGCACTAAGAATAACACAACGTACCTGTCAGCAAAAACAGTGGCCTGTTCCCAAACTCCAGATTTTACCAATCACAGCGCCAATGATGCTCACCTATGGTAATCTACCCCGCACAGCCAGAATTGTTGTGAGTCAAGGACTGTTAGAAGCACTAACTGATGATGAAATAGCTACTATTTATGCTTTGGCTTTAGGGCAGATTGGCCGCTGGGATTTTCTGGTCATGTCCTTGGCGCTGCTGGTGACTTTACCATTTTATCGGCTATATCAGCAAGCATCGACTTGGGCAAACAAAAGCGAAAAACCACTCTGGGGCTGGACTGCTACAGGATTAGCTGGTTTGAGTTATGGAATTTGGTGTTTACTGACGGGTACGACTTTGCTTAATTCTCGGTTTCGGCTTTACTCTAGCGATCGCCGTGCGGCCGAAATTACAGGTAATCCTAACGGACTCATTCGTGCTTTGCTTAAAATTACTATGGGTGTGGCTAATGATATCAAAAAACAAGAACAGACCAGCTGGCAATTAGAAAGCCTGAATCTCCTAGCCCCAGTCAGCTACCAACAAAGCCTTTGCTTGGGCAGCATTGCAGGTCATCTACCTTGGGAATCATTACTAATATGGGAAAATAGCAATCCTTATCGGCAATGGTTTACCATTAATAACAGTCACCCCTTATTGGGCGATCGCCTCCAACGCCTCTGTCAAATCGCCCGTCATTGGCATCTAGAAACCGAACTACATTTCACCACTCCAGAGCTATTGCAAGTTAAACCTCAATCCTTCTTATTACAAATTGCCCCTTGGTTGGGTATTCCTTTAGGTTTATTGTTAGCAGGTATGTTTTGGTTAAGTTGGCAAACCGCATACACCATGAATTTTTTAAACCTGAAATGGATTTATGATGATTGGTCTTTTGTTACAGGTTTCTTGATGATTGGTTTTAGCATTGGTACAGTCATGCGGCTTAATGCCTTTTTTCCTGAAATCAGACCTTTGAGCCTACAAGGTGATGACCAAATGTTGAAGCTATTAACAGACCCCTCTGTTTTACCACTTGATAGCGTCAGCGTCCGTATTGCTGGTAAACTATTAGGTCGTCGAGGCACTAGCAACTGTCTAGCTCAAGACCTGCTCCTAGAGTCCAGCACAGGTTTGGTAAAACTGCACCATATTCCTTGGTTAGAACTCTCAGCCACTCCCCAAGAATGGATTGGTCGGCAAATTATTGTCACCGGTTGGTTACGACGAGGAGCAACACCTTGGATAGACATCCAAACCTTGGAAACTCAAAGCGGCACAGTCATTAATAGTCCTCATCCCATTTGGTCTACTGTTTTGGCAGTCGTCGCCCAAGCCTGGGGCGCATATATTATGCTAACAGCCCAATCTGTAGCAGGCTAAGACTTTCAATGAGACTGAACGCCGGAAATGTAAACAAAAGTTGCACACTCTATCCAATAATGTTACATTTATTCATGAAATCAATGTCCACTAGCCTAACTCAGTCCCCCAACTTATTTAGTAGTCTGGCTACCCCTACTAATCCATCCCCTTTAATCCTCCCAACACAGCAGCAAATCGACCAGCCGATGGCTGGTTTTTGTTTCCAAAAATCTCCTTGTGCAAAAGATGTATTGTATGCTACGATGCAATAATACTATCGGCAAAAATGTAGGTGCTGAACTAGCTAGGTAGAAAGTACCGTGATAATGTTAAGAGATGGTATTTTATTCTGCGGAGCAAAGCTAGGAAGAATTCATTTACTGTAGTGGACGGTGGGCTATTAAATTTATAATTCTGAGAATTAAGATGCTCTTAGCTAGGCATAATAGCGGTTTAGTATTGAACAAGTATCATCCCAACAAAAAAGTGTGTTGCCAAATTTCGCCCAATCCATAGACAAACATGATCATTAATAGTCATAAATTTCGTAGCACAGCAATTATGGCTACAGAAGTTACCATTGAAAGTCTTGACTGGGCTGTAGCCATAAGTTAATATATATAAGCGTATTTTCAAACATTATCATGCAATTAGTTGAGCGGCATATTATTCAAAGAAATCATCCCCACTATCACGAGATTGACTCTTTGTGTTTGTCCGCCAAAAACCTTTACAATTATGCTAACTTCCATATTCGCCAAAGTTTTATTTTTAAGAATAAATATCTCGATGACAATTTACTAGCTAAACAGCTAAAGTCTTCTGAAACTTATCAATATTTACCTGATAAAGTAGCCAAACAAGTATTATTAGGTTTACATGACTATTGGTTAAGATTTCTTGCAGCAATTAAGGCATACAAAGAAGATAAATATAAATTTTTAGGTAGACCCAAATTACCCAAGTATAAACACAAAGAAAAAGGCAAATATTTATTAGTTTATACGGCTCAAGCAGTGGGTAAAACTATCATGAAAGCAGGATTGATTCATCTATCACAAATACATATTTACATTCCTACTGCTTTAGATTATTCGCGTCTGTATCAAGTGAGGATTGTACCCAAGATTGACCATTATGTGGTAGAAGTTGTTTATGAAAAAGAGGAGTTAGATTATGGCTTAGAGCGAGATCCGATTGCAGCGATTGATTTAGGCATAGATAACCTCGCTACCTTAACTGCTAACAAGCCTAGATTTGTACCAGTTCTTGTCAAAGGGCGGATTATCAAGTCAATTAATCGTTATTACAATCCAGAAAAAACTAAATTTCAATGTTTACTACCAACTCATCAAAAAACATCTAAACGACAGCAACGTTTAACTAAAGAACGTAATGTGCGAGTAGATGATTATCTGCCTAAAGCCAGTTGCTTGATTATTGACCAGATGGTGAAGAATGGGATTGGAAATTTAGTTATTGGTCAAAATCCCCTATGGCAGCCGAATGCTAACTTAGGTGGAAAAAATCATCAAAACTTAGTGTTTATTCCCCCTGATCGGTTTGTGCAACAGCTGAGTAATAAAGCTAAATTAGTCGGAATAAAGGTATTGAGTGCTAAGAAGTCTTACACTAGTATAGCTTCCATTTTGGCTCAAGATCCGATTCCTACTGATGCAGAAACTGATGCTCACCAGATCAAATTTAGTGGTCAAAGAATTAGGACTAAGCTATATAGAGCAGGTAATGGTTTAGTGATTCACGCTAATCTGAATGGTAGTTTGAATCATTTAATTCAAGTATTCCCGAAAGCTTTTAGTCTAGGGATAGGGGAGCCACTGCGTTGGGCGGGTTTCCCGACTTGTAGCAAGTGGCGTGGCGTTGTGGTGCCTCCTATGCCTATGGCTCCTGCGTCGCCACGCAAGCTATCGGCACGGCACTCGCCGAACGGAGGAGCTATACCTACGGTACGCTTCGCGAACGCTAACGCCCTGTCGGGGTGATTCCCTGCGAACAAACAGCATAAGATCAATGTCTATGCAGTTTGAAACTATAGGTTGATAGTTTGGATTAAAAAAATTGGTTTATGGCGATTTTTGTTAATAGCATCTATTTAAAAGCCAAAGCCAAGTGATTGCTTTTGTTTTCTCATGTTCATTTCAACTCTGGAGGTATAGTTCATGTCTGTTCGCTTATACATAGGTAATTTGCCCAAAGAAGAAATAGATCGTCAAGAGTTGCAAGCAGTATTTGCCGCTGAAGGCGATGCTGTCACCACCAAACTGATTAAAGACCGTAAAACAGGCAAATGTCGTGGTTTCGGTTTTCTGACGGTGAACAACGACGAACAAGCAGACCAAATTATTGAAAAGTATAATGGTCAAATGTTCAAAGACACCGCCATCAAGCTAGAAAAGGCATTACCTCGTACCAAAGGTGACGAAGGTGAAGATCAAGCTCCCAAAGCTGCTAGTCAAGCTTCTAGTACCCCTGCACCTAGCATCAACAAAGAAAATCGTCGTGAAAAAGGCGCTAAGAAATCTCGCCGTGGTGGTGGTGGATCTCGTGAAACAACTACCACAGTTGATTCAGACGCAATTCGTCCAGATCCCCGTTGGGCTGCTGATTTAGAAAAACTCAAGCAGATGTTAGCAGCACAAACCAGCTGATCTTCCAGCGAAAGAGAGCTAAAAATTAACACTCGCAAATTATGCTGTTTTTTAATTTTTTATTGTTCTCTGATGGCTAAGGCTACTAAATTGATCTGAAATCACCAGCCCTCGTGGACTGTTTTTTGTGCAAGCAACCAACAATAACAGAGGTATTGAGCAGTGCTGAAAGCCGAACTGGGCTATTCACACTGCTCTATTTTATTGGTCATTGGTCATTGGTCATTGGGAAAAATCTTCTCCCTTGCTCCCTGCTAGAAAGCTCCCCTGCCTCTTCAGGGTACTCACAGTAGAGATATATAGCAGGAGTCAGGAGTCAGGAGTCAGGAGTAAAACCCTTTTGTAGTGGGAGTTTCATTATCAGGACTTACGCAAAACAGCACAAAAGTAGGGATAATTTATGAATTACCCCTACGCAAGAATAAGGCTTTCAGTCGTATCTTGCGTAAGTCCTAATGATCAACTGATGTCCTAGCCACCCTGTCCATGGCTATATTTAAGATTTTTACAAAAAAGTATCTTATTTAACAAAAAAAAACAATTCAGAATAATAGTATAAGTCAATACAACTATAAAAGGAGTAATTTATTCAAAAAATCTTGTGCTTATAGCAGAGTTGTTGACATTCATTGCCCTAAATTCACAGGGAATTAGGATGACTATTTTAATCGAAGAGATAGTTTAAATTAGCGAATTAAAAACTTTAATATCTACTTCTGTGATGCTGGGTTATAGCCACGGCAACCTTTAATCATGAAGTAATTAATGTCCCATATATCATGGATAAAATTTGTTTGTCTGTACAATAAAAATTATAATTTTTCTATCAAAAGTATTGAATATAAGTATACAAATTTAGGCATATTTAACACGAATATAAATACTGAAAAGTATTTTTTAAATTAAAATAAAGATCACTAAAAGTTTCTAAAGAATTCAGGTAAGCGTGAACAACGCAAACTTGGAACTGCATACTACCTTGTGACAATCAGCAACAAACTTATGAACTCTACCACTAACAAACGCATTGCCTTGATTTCAGTCCACGGTGATCCGGCGATTGAAATTGGGAAAGAGGAGGCTGGAGGACAAAACGTTTATGTCCGCCAAGTGGGTGAAGCACTATCCCATCTAGGATGGCAAGTTGATATGTTTAGCCGTAAAGTGAGTGCTGACCAAGAAAATATTGTTGAACATAACTCCCGCTGTCGAACCATTCGTTTAACAGCCGGACCCGTTGAATTTGTACCAAGGGATAACGGCTTTCAATACTTGCCAGAATTTGTGGAACAGTTATTGAAATTTCAAACAGAAAACGGCTTTAAATATGAAGTTATTCACACTAACTACTGGCTATCTAGCTGGGTAGGGTTGCAGTTGAAACAAATCCAAGGAAGTAAACAGGTTCACACATATCATTCTTTAGGAATAGTCAAATATAACTCAATAGAAAATATTCCTCTGGTTGCGAGTCAACGCCTAGCAGTAGAAAAAGAAGTATTAGAAACAGCGGAAAGAATTGTGGCTACAAGTCCACAGGAAAAACAACACATGAGAACTTTAGTTTCCCATCAAGGAAACATTGATATTATTCCTTGTGGTACGGATATTCGTCGTTTTGGTTCAGTAGATAGAGAAACCGCAAGAGCAAAATTAGGAATTAAACCAGAAGCCAAGGTTGTGCTATATGTAGGGCGTTTTGACCCCCGCAAAGGGATAGAAACCTTGGTACGTGCGGTGCGTGAGTCGCAGTTTTATGGTGACAAAGACTTGAAATTGATGATTGGTGGTGGAAGTACCCCAGGTAACAGTGATGGTAGAGAACGCGATCGCATTGAGGGAATTGTGAAAGAATTAGGAATGAGTGAATGTACTGAGTTTCCTGGTCTTCTCAAACAGGATATCCTCCCAACTTATTACGCTGCGGCTGATATTTGCGTTGTTCCTAGTCATTATGAACCCTTTGGACTGGTAGCAGTAGAGGCGATGGCCAGCGGAACACCAGTTATAGCTAGTGATGTGGGAGGACTTCAATTTACAGTCGTGAATGAAAACACTGGTTTATTAGTGCCACCCCAAGATGTAGCTGCTTTTAGTAATGCTATTGACCGTATTCTTGATAATCCAGAATGGCGTGCAGAATTGGGTAAATCTGCTAATAGACGGGTAATGAGTAAGTTTAGCTGGGATGGTGTTGCTAGTCAGTTGGATGCGCTATATAGTGAAATGCTGCAACCTGTGAAAGAACCTGCTTTGGTAGGTGGTTGATAATTTTTTCGACGGGTAAAGAACAAGTTTGTAATATCCCCTCGTTTTTGTAGGGGATATTTTTTTGTTTCTCACGCAGAGACGCAGAGTACGCAGAGGAGGGAAAGGAAGGAGAAAAACAAGAAAATTTGCTAATATTTGGGTTTATTTTCCTATAAATTAAACATTAGCTAAATTGATAACTCACGTTTGATAGCATCTAAAATTTCTTGAATTGTAAAGTGAAGATAGTAAAAAATAGGTATACCATTAATATCTATAGTTCCATATTTGCGAAAAAGCATTAAATTTCTATATTTAGGACGATAAGAAAGTTCTGGACGATGACGACGATTATCAATATTGACAAATTTATCTTGCTTATTAAAACGTCCTACTTCAATAGGAGTATTTTCTTCATCAAATGTGATTCCCCACTTAATTTTAGCCTTTAATTTTCCATTGGAGTCTCTTTCACCTAAATCATAAAATAAATTTTCATAAAAATATTCAATATCTGTAGCTTTAAAATCCTGTTTAGTAATTAACTGTTGATAAGAAATTTGAATACAATCATAGTTAACTTTGAGAATATTTGTAAAAAAATCTTTTGCTTCTTCAATTAGATAATTTTCTGCAATTTCTTTTTGCTCCTGACTTTTAAATGCAATGAGAGGAATCAAATGACTTTTAATTTCAAATGAATCAGAGATTAGTGTAAAATTATCTGTATGCTCTAAATTCATGGATTTTCACTTAAATATATGGATTGAAATTTATCAAAATTAGCTTTTATTACTTTTATTCCTTTGATGTCTAATTCAGAATTAACAAAAAAATCATCTGATTCAGTATGACATGGAATCAAAAACCAGTTTTGTGCAACTTTATGTGTTTGTTGAATAGCTAATTCATAAGTTAATTCCTTAATTACATCAATTCTATATTTTGTTTGTGTTTTATCAAAAGGTAATTTTGCATTTTTCTCAAAAAACTCATAAGGTACATTTTTAAAATCTATAATCCATATTTCTTCTGAAGAAAAATTGAGTACAATATCAGGACGTGGAAATCTACGTAAAGCATTTTTTCTATTTCTTTCTTTAGAATCAAAACTTTGAGGATAGTCATAAACAAAACTTGCGTGTTGGTGATCAAATTCAATACATAATAGTTCATTCCATCCAAAATATCCTTTTTTATCAGGATATTCAATGTTAGAAGTTGTTACAAAAATCCATCCTCCCCAATCTTTAGTTCCATCATGAGTAGAATAATTACCTACTCGATTTTCTTGTTCATTTGTTCTTTGATAATTGTGATGATTTCTTAGCACTATATCCGTATCAGCATAGCAAATATCATCTTTGTACTTGTTAAAAAAGTATGTATGACAAATATCTTCCCAAACTAGAGAAAATCCTTTAACTCCCCAATATTCTCCATCATTTTTACTTGAATCTATTTCTCCATATAAAAAAATTTCTATGGCTTCATAAAGTTCCCAATAATCAGCATCTTTATAAAAAGTATTATGATCTATTTGATCAAGTGAGTCCTTCAAAATATTAATCGTTTCAGCATAAGTATCACTATCAAAAATAGACTGATTATTACTTAAATAGTTATCCTTAAATCGTTCTGCAAAGAATTTAATATCTTGAGTACGAGATTTAACATTATCAGGTACATCTTCCTCTAACTGCTGGACAATTTCATCCAGAATAAAGCAGTATAAATCAATTAAATCCGTGCTTTCGTAACGAACTACTGCGCGGGGTAAATTCATTTTTTCGACATGGATTATATCATCATCTAAATAAATAGCTCTATCTAAATATTTATAGATTTGAGAATAATCAATTTTGTCAGTATGACTAATCTTTTTTTGAATAGAATGAATTGCTAAATCATTATAAGCAGATAACACTCGCTCGATCATTTTAATCTTACTATAAAGAACACAAGGTTCTCCATCCTGTGTAGCAAAGGTGACTCCACCGGAAGAAAGAGTCGTTTGATCTTGTTCTTTTTGATATTCAGGTTGATTTATTTTAAATCTATCACTATCTTTATTATCCTTTTCAAATTTATTAAAGGTGCGGTATAGCTTGAAAAACAAATCTCTTATTTGGTTGAAATTACCATCAAAATTATCTTTATCAAAACCATTAGGAAGACAAAATTCAAAGCCTTTTGTGGATAATGATTTACGAATACCAACAAAATTATCCCCTATATCTCTTTCTTCTGATGTAACTAGCGTAAGTTTTGAAAAGTTAATCATAATTTATGCTTGTGATATTTCTATACTTCAGAAGGAAAAGCCATTATTTTTTCAATAAATTTGTTATGCAGTTTAGTAAAATCTCCAAATGTAACTAATTCTGATCTTGGGATTTTTAACAATTCTATTAATGGTTTTTTATCCCGATTAAAAACGCTATCCCATAAAAAGAACATTAATTTATTTTGGATATCTTTAGAGGTAACTGGTGGCTTTATAAAAAAATAGCCAATTTGTTTATCTTCAATTCCTCGAACTGAATCATAATGACTCTTGATAAAAATATTAATCTGCTTGACTAGCTTTCGCCAATCATCAACATCAAAAGCAGGATAGTTTGCTGGTTCAGGTGTGCTTTCATCCCAATCTATAAATTCCCATTCCCAACGACGTTTAAATGCACTATCCATGAAGTAAATAGAATTGTCAGAAGTATTCATTGTTCCAACAATTGACAGATTAGGCGGAATTTTTATTGATCTATCTTGAAGAGAGATATCTAAACAATCCAATCTACTCTGAAAGGTTGTATATTCATTAACCCAATCTCCTTCACCCGGAAACTTATATTGAGATTGGTTGTTAGCTAAAGTTTGCTCTTTTACACCTATTAATTCTAGAATTTTTAGTAATTCAATCTCTGATATATTTATTTGGTATGATGACCAACCATTATCCTCTCTATCTAGAAGCTGAAATATCGTTCCAAAAATAGCAGATGAATTACCTCGATTTATTTCATCTATTACCAAAGCTATATTTTGAGCCTTTGCACAAGCTTCTTGACGTGCTTGCATTATTAATGCTTGTTTCTCTTCCTCTGGAAAAGTCTTAAAATTTTTGTCTTTGGTAGGATTTTCATATACATTTAAAATTTTTTTATATGCTTTAGATAAAGCTACCAAAAAATGACCGGCATAGAATGAGTATCGAACTTTCTCTCCTCTAGTTACTGGAATTAATTTACCAACAAAATCACCATAAGTATATTCTGGGTGAAAAACTGTACTTTCAAAATTTTCTAAAGTTTCTATACCTAGACTTGGAAGAATTTCATGCTTAATTTTATGGCTTTTTCCCGTTCCAGGACTTCCAAAGATGATTTTTTGAATTGGTATTTGCATTTTTAGGTTAGAGTTACTATCTTGAATGTTACTTGAAATTCTTTTTTTGATTATTATTCTGTTATTCATACAAAAAGAAAATGTATCTAAAATATAGAGTTAACTTTGCAAAGTTACATTTTGCACTACTCCAAACCAACACATGAGAATTTATTCTCAGGCTAATAACAAAATTAGTCTAAAGATGGCTACCCAAACATTTTGGTCTACTTGAGTTATTCCGTAGGCGAAATTAAGAATAGTATAATATGTAAGTAAACAAACAGCCTTCTATATATATCTTCATCTAAAAAATCTTTTACTAACATTTATTTAGTCTAATTTTATAGATATAACATCATTTCCAATATCAAGGTTAACCGTAATTATACTTATTTTTCCTAAAAAATACTTTACCAAGTAAAATATCATATGGAATTTAATTGTCTCTGTCATGGCGTTCTCTCTAACCCAAAATCCTTGAAACTTAGCCTAACAAACGGTTTTAGCTGACTGCTGGTAACTAAATGCTTAGTAAATTATCTATATTCCCGTATTGTCAGCCTTTTTCCCGATCAAGTGCAAAAACTGATGCGTTTCCCCTGGTTCACTCCCGCTGCAAAGGGTAAAGTGATATAGAGAGTTAAGCAGGTAAGACGATGGAAGTTCAAGAAATCAAAAAATTCCCCAAACCCAGAAAACTAGACAGTGAACCAACCCCCTCTCAACACATCAAGATATTAGATTGTAACGAACCTGTTAGTAGAGTGATTTTTGAATGCTGGCATTGTAAACAAGGTCTTTTGAGTGAGGTAGATGTTACCGCTTCACAATATCTAGAAATTACCTGCCCCAATTGTGGTAAAACAGCTTTAAGGTTAATGGCAGACAAAGTGCTTTCAACCACCGCTATTCCTTCCCCTTGGCAGTAACAGGATTTCAGAAGTTAAGGAAGAAGAAGTATTGCTAGACCGTTAGAATGATTCTGAAGGAAATTGGAATATCTGACGGTTTTCTTGCTGGCTCATAGCCTAGATGAAAAAACTATATTATAGTGACTAATTGTTTTGCAACCAGTTGATTTTACGACTCTCAAAGCTGCTTGTAGCGAACTACGAGCTAACTGGCTACCTGCGCGGACAGAACAGGTATTCCAGCGCGATCGCTATACTATTACCATAGCCTTACGGACTATGAAAAAGCGGGATTGGCTAGATATTTCTTGGCATCCCCAAGCTACCCGCATTTGTATTGGTGAACCACCACCACGCATACCAGATACTTTCACCTTCAGCCAACAATTAATACATCAGTTAGGTGGTTTGGCTTTAGTCGCAATTGATTTTATTGCCCCTTGGGAACGAGTTGTAGATTTAAAATTTGCCCGTCGTCCAGGAGAAGACGCAGTTTATCACCTGTACGTCGAAGTCATGGGTAAATACAGTAATGCTATTCTCACCGATGCCAGAAATGAAATTATTACTGCCGCCCATCAAGTTAGTCAACAGCAATCTAGCGTCCGTCCTATCCAAACCGGACAACCTTACGAAACACCACCCAAACTGACGGGAACTATTCCCAATTTAAGCGAATCTCAAAACCGCTGGCAAGAACGGGTAAGCCTAGTCCCAGGGGCAATTAAAAAGCAATTACTGAAAAGTTACAGCGGGTTAAGTGCGGCTTTATTAGATACGATGTTGCTGGCTGCGAATATATCACCAGAAACAACTACTGATACTTTAACGGCTGATGATTGGGATAGACTATTTGCACGTTGGCAAGAATGGCTACAAGCTTTAGAAGTTGATCAATTTCAACCGGCTAGGACTGCAAATGGCTATACTGTGATGGGTTGGGGTGGAGTCGCACCAGCTAAAAACATCCAAGAATTACTCAACCAATATTACACCGACCAGTTAAATCAACAATTATTTTCCCAACTGCGCCATCAATTAAATCAGAAATTGAGTAATATTTTGGGTAAGTTGGGTATTAAAGCACAAACGTTTAAAGACAAATTACAGCAATCTGATCAAGCGGATGAATATCGACAAAAAGCTGATTTGTTAATGGCGCATCTGCACAACTGGGAACCGGGGATGAAAGAGATGATCCTGGCAGATTTTGAAACAAATAAACCAGTTGCGATCGCACTCCTCCCAGATAAAAACGCTGTTCAAAATGCCCAAAAGCTTTATAAACAGCACCAGAAACTCAAACGCGCTCGTGCTGCTGTCGAACCGTTATTATTAGACGTGCAAGCAGAAATTGACTATTTGGAACAAGTAGAAGCGGCAATTTCCCAAATTGACAAATATCAAACAGTCGCAGATTTACAAGCTTTAGAAGAAATTCGTGATGAACTCATTGGGCAAAAATATCTAGAAGCCCTAGAATACCGCAGCCGCAGTACAACGGAAACAGCAAGTACCAATTTTCATCGTTACCGCACTCCTAGCGGTTTTGAAGTCTTAATTGGTCGTAACAATAACCAAAATGATTATCTAACATTTCGTGTCGCTGGCGATTATGATTTGTGGTTTCACGCCCAAGAAATCCCCGGTAGTCATGTTTTACTGCGTCTTGAACCGGGTACAGTTGCCGAAGAAGCGGATTTACAATTTACTGCTAACCTTGCTGCTTACTTCAGTCGCGCCCGTCAAAGCGAGCAAGTACCAGTAGTTTACACCCAACCCAAGCACGTCTACAAACCCAAAGGCACTAAACCGGGACTTGTCGTTTACAAGCAAGAAACTATTATTTGGGGAAAACCACAAGTAATAGGTGACAGGTGACAGTCAAGAGGGAATAGGCAAAAGTCAGTAAACAGTGATAACTGATAACTGACAACTGACACTCTTCCCTAGAATATAAAGACTGACTTACCCAAAGGCAGATATTTTTTGAGAATTTTACATGAAAAATCTGTACTGACTGTTACAATCTTGTTAAGAAAAGTTGCCCGTTGCATTTTGGGAACGCGCACTTTGGTTTTGACTCTATTGAGAAGACAACACGAACAACATTTTTTTTAGACCAGCTGTGGGAGGCTGGTCTTTTTGTTGTTGTGATGGTGACTTTCAATCTTAGAAACTGAAGGTAGTTCTCAGCGCCCCAATTACCACATCACTATTATTGCTGTCATGATCTGGTGCTGTTAGCCAAATCACTCCTGGGGTAATGGTGATATTGTCGCTAACTCTATATTGATAAAATGCCTCAACGTGATATGAGGTGTCTTTGTCCTTATCAATAATTCCTGTCAGAGAACTACTCGCACTTGTAACTTTCGGTTCCATGCCCAGGATAATACCAGCTAAGTTACCTTTTTTGCCCAAGTCAGGGAAACCAAGGGTAACTGCATAGTTCCAAATGTCAATATCTCCTTTTGTACCTGTCAAGACCTGACTCTTGGTATATCCAGCCCAACCACCTAAGACAAATTTCTCACTAATGCCAATAGATGCTTGGACACCGTAAGAATTACTGGAAAATGCTTCACTGGTAATATCAGACGTTGCAGCGTTGCTACCTGTGAGTAGTGGCTGGTTGTAGGAATTGATATAGGTTAAACCCAAGGAAATGCGATCGCTTGGTTTAACTGTTAACTGTGCCAAAGCACCATAAGGACCATCAAACAAACCATTTCCAGCAGTAGGGTCATTAGCTGAACCTGCTAAATACCCTAAACTTAACGTTAAATTCTTACTGAACTGGTGATTTACTCCCAAACCTGCACCACTCATTTGGGTATAGATGGGGTTGCGTGTACCAAAAGTGGACAAAGCACCAAACGCCCCATCACCATCAAAGATATTAACTGTACTGGTAACGTCGTCGGCTGCACCACCAGAAGCAATAGCAATTACCTGTGTCTTTTCACCTATGGGGAATTTGTACCAAAGTGTACCTAAGAAAGCATTGTTAGTACCATCTGGACCAGCAAAAAACAAATTACCTTCTTGGGGACTGCCTATAGGGCTGTTGATATTATTACTTTCAATTCTGGTAAAAAGCGTATCTTGACCAGTAAAGCTGCTGACAAATTCAATCCTTGCTCTTGCGCCCAGGGTTGTATTTTTGTTGGTATTATTGTCACCTGCCAAAACATCGCTGAAGACGGCGACAACTTGGCCTTGCAATTTACTGGTAGTGGAAAATTGATTTGCTTCTAACTCAGCAGCCCTCGCTTCCAAAGCATCCACACGCCCCCGTAAGGTTGCTAGTTCAGCAGCAAAATCTTCTTGCAGTTTTTGGATAGTGGCTAAATCTTGTTTTGTTACCGCATCAGCAGTAGCAGTGGCAATTAATTCATTGACGCGATTTAAACAAGCATTCAAACCTGCGGCGAATTCATACCTGGTCATGGCACGATTGCCACGATAAGTACCGTTAGGATAACCTGCAATACAACCGTAGCGTTCTACCAAAGATTGTAAGGCTTGGAATGCCCAATCTGTAGGTTGAACGTCTGATAACTGAGATACTGATGTAACTTGTGATATCAACTCTTGTTGAGAAAGCTGTTCAGTTTTCATTGTCTTTGATACTTCCTCTGCTGATGCAGCAGTGGTCATATAAAGCATTGAGCCGCAAACTACCGGACTTGTCAGTAGATATGCCCAGAATTTTTGCATAGTTTCCTCACACCTATTTACAATCAGCACCTTTAACACAAATAGAAAAAGGTATAAATACTAAAAAAATCTGATCAATACCAGAACAATCATAAAAAGTTTTTTTTACTAATAGGTCA
The DNA here is from genome assembly GCF_014696825.1 of Anabaena sphaerica FACHB-251. Taxonomy (NCBI): domain Bacteria; kingdom Bacillati; phylum Cyanobacteriota; class Cyanophyceae; order Nostocales; family Nostocaceae; genus Anabaena; species Anabaena sphaerica. Next base: position 143,162 of record NZ_JACJQU010000011.1, read on the forward strand.
GCAAATCCTCATAGTCAATAAACCCTGATGAATTGGCCAGCCAATAAAGGTAGTATGCACTGAAAAAATTTTGTTGTCATTACTGACACAGCAAAAGTTTGTCAAGATTGCATGGTATTGTTGTTGATATTGCATGATAATGAGAATTATTATATTATTTGTCTAATCGGGCTTCTTGTCAACAAGAATCTTGATACAGGTAAAGCCAGTATGATTGAGGAGGGAAAACTAGGTGATTGGCAATTATTTAAGACTCACCGTAAACAGACAAAGAAGTAAGATCCTGGCTGTAATGGCGCTGCTAATATTTTTACCTGCTTATGGATGTAATGAATCAAACAATGATTCTCGGACAAATGCTGGAAATTTACCAGATGCTAAATCAAGTAAAACTAAGGTAGTAACAACATTTTTGCCTGTGCATTTGTTTACTAAAGCTGTAGCTGGGGATGTAGCAGATGTAGAGATTTTAGTGAACCCAGGTACTGATGTGCATGAATATCAGGCCACACCGGATAATGTAAAAGCGATCGCAACCGCCAATATTCTGGTAAAAAATGGCTTAGGTCTGGAGGAGTTTCTGGAAGATACTGTGAAAAATGCTCAAAATCCTAAATTAGTAGAAATTGATGCCAGTAAAGGTATTAAAGTTATAAATGATATTGCTTCAGTGGAGGAAACAAAACATAAAGACCAAGACCACAAACATGAACACACAGATGGTAATCCTCATGTTTGGCTAGATCCAGTTTTTGCTAAACAGCAAGTTATCAATATTCGAGATGGTTTAATTGCTGCTGATCCTGGAAATAAAGAGGCTTATCAGAATAATGCAGCGGCTTATATTCAGGAATTAGAAAATTTAAATAATGAATTTCAGCAGTCTTTAAATACAACTTCTAACTGTACCTTCATCACTTTTCATGATGCCTTTCCCTACATAGCCAAACGCTATAACCTCAAGCAAGTTGCAGTTGTGAAAATTCCTGAAGACCAGCTTTCACCAGCAGATGTACAAAAAGCCATCAATGCGGTGAAAAAGTACAAAGTTAAAACCTTATTTAGTGAACCAGGGGTAGATAACAAATTACTAACCAGCCTTTCTCAAGATTTAAAATTAACTTTATATCCTTTAGATTCTTTAGAAAATGGTGAAACAAATCCGCAGTATTATTTTCAAGCAATGAAAGCTAATTTGCAAAATTTGGCAGCCGGATGTAAATAATTAGTAATTAGTAATTCGTAATCAATAATTAATCATCCCTGTATTAGTCTTCAAAATCCGTGTGAGCAATTTGTAATAAGTTAAAATGAGATGACTGACGCTCAACAATCAATGACATTGCCGATATTAAAAGTCGAGGGTTTAACTATCTACCAAGGGAGCTATCTAGCTGTAAGAGATGTTTCCTTTGAATTGATTCCCGGAACAGACACAGCTATAGTTGGACCCAATGGCGCAGGTAAAAGTACCTTAGTTAAAGCTATTTTAGATTTGGTTCCCCGCAGTGCTGGGACAATTGAAATTTTTGGTCGTCCCATTTCCAGATTAGGAAATTTACGTCATTTATTGGGCTATATGCCACAAAACTTTATTTTTGACCGCAGTTTTCCCATTTCTGTTAGCGAGTTAGTAGGACTGGGAATAGGTGATAGGGGACAAGTGACAGGTAGGAATAAACATTTATTTTTCTCCAAGTTTTGGCAAAGTAAACAAGAAAAATCAGCCGCAGTCACAGCAGCTTTACAACGGACAGATGCTTATCACCTGCGAAATCAAGTTATTGGTACTCTTAGCGGTGGCCAACTGAAAAGGGTTTTATTGGCCTATTGTTTGGTAACACCAAGAAAATTGTTGGTACTGGATGAAGCTTTTGCTGGGGTAGATATGCAAGGTGCGGCTGATTTTTATGCTTTGCTAAATGAGTTAAAACAGGAGGAAAATTGGACTGTTTTGCAGGTTTCCCATGATATTGATATGGTCAACCGTCATTGTGATCGCGTCATTTGTCTGAATCAAACTGTTGTCTGTACTGGCCATCCAGAAACAGCCCTTTCACCGCAAAATATCTTAGCAACTTATGGTCCTGGTTTTAATCGTTATCAACACCATCATTAAAGGAGTTAAAGGAGTCAGGAGTCAGGAGAAAGAATTATTTTTTACTCCTAAATCCCCTTGCCCTTTGCCTTATGCCTCTTGCCCCTTGCCTGTCAATCTTTTTCATCTATATGTTCAGCGACAGCTTGATAAAGATGGAAAATATGACTATCGTGGAGACGATAGAAAACATTACGCCCTTGTTTACGATAACTGACTAAACGCATAGCGCGTAAGTTTCGCAGTTGATGAGAAACAGCAGATTCACTCATATCGAGTAAAGCAGCTAAATCACTCACACAAAATTCTTTTTTAGCTAACAAAGAAAGGACTCTGAGGCGGTTAGGATCTCCTAAAAAACTGAAAAATTCTGCCATGCGTTGGGCTTTTTCAATGCTGATCAGTTCATTAGGGATGGGTTCAAAAATATTTATATCTAAAGTAATGGGTGGATTAGACTGAATCATGGGTTGTTGTTAAGTCAATTTATTTATGGAAAAAAGCGAAAATTTTTAACTGTAAATATATGGACTAAAATTTTAAATTTAAATTTAATGATCAAATGAAAGATAATCTATTTACAGGATAGATAAAAATAGCCGTCAAACCAGAGATATGGATTTATTGATTGATGTTCAAAGCGCCTTGTTAGGTATTACTAATATTCATGAGTTGGTAAACTTGTTACAATTCCCGTTTATGCAGCGTGCCATTATTGGTGCTGTATTCATGGGAATACTGGGCGGTTTATTGGGCAGTTTTGTTACTTTGCGCCAGTTGTCATTTTTTAGTCACGCTGTTGGTCATGCCGCGTTGGTAGGGGTAGCATTAGGAGTGTTACTAAATACAAATCCTAATTGGATGTTGTTGCCGTTTACTTTAATTTTTGGTGTAATAGTCCTCTATTTAATTGACAAAACTGATTTAGCTAGTGATAGCGTTCTGAGTATAGTCCTATCTGGGGCATTAGCGATCGGTGTCATCCTCAGCAGCATGATTAAGGGATATCGTGGTAATTTGATGGCTGTACTATTTGGCGATATTCTGGCCATTGATTCCACAGATTTAATGTTGACGCTGCTGGTACTGGTGGGTAGCAGCATTTTTTTATTATCAACTCTGCAACAGCAAATTTTGTTAACCCTTAACCCCGATGTTGCCCAAGTCCAAGGCGTTCCTGTTCAATTATATCGCTATGGGTTTGTAATTTTACTATCTTTAGCCGTCGCTGTGGCGATTAAAGCCGTTGGGGTTTTATTGGTAAATGCCTTTTTAGTCATTCCCGCTTCCACCGCTAAACTGATGAGTCACCATTTTAGCCGCTTTCTCATTCTGTCGGTGATAGTTGGTTCTAGCAGCAGCATCGCTGGGATGATGGTTTCTGGGGTGTTTAACCTGGCTTCTGGACCTAGTATTGTTCTGGTGCAGTTCCTGGTGTTCGTGGTCGTTTTCACCTGGGTGAAGTTAGGGTTCAAAGCAGCATAAAAGTTTTTTCTATAACCCCCTTGACGAATCCTTTTTCTTTTGCTACATTTAGTAATCGTGGCGCACATAAAAAAAGCCCACGCCGGGATAGCTCAGTTGGTAGAGCAGAGGACTGAAAATCCTCGTGTCACCAGTTCAAATCTGGTTCCTGGCATACGTTCTGGAAAATTTAAAATCAACTTTGCCTAGATTTTGACTATTTGGTTAAAAAATCTAGGCTGTTTTTTGTGCTTGCTGTGCGATCGCACTCATTAGACCTCTCCGGAAATATGGTAGAGACGTTCCGCCGGAACGTCTCTACAAGGGTTTCAAACCACGCACATTTAATTACCGGAGATGTCTATTGGTGACAAGTTAAGGCTGAAAGTATTTTGTCAAGAGGCTTTTGGGGGATGATGGAAAAAGAATTGGTCAGACCCACGTTGAAGGTTAGGAAAAGGAGAGACAATTAACTTAATATTTGGTTTTCGCTTCTGTTTGATAATACCTAAATCTCGATTGTGAGGGTTAGTAAAATACTGAACAGGGTCAGTTGCCTTACCTTTTTGATGAGCCATAGTAAAATGATAAAGACCACGATAAATCATTTCTAATGAAATATCATCAAAAGGGAGAGAAAGTTCATCGGCTACGGCATCACCTAAATCAACTAAAACAGCATAAAATAACCAAGATGCCCCAATCTGTAATTGAATTCCATTGATTGAACCTGTCCATAAATAACTTAAACCTAAAAGTCTTTTTACTGTATTAAAAGCATCTTCAATCCGCCAACGCTGCCGATATAAATCTGCAACAACATAGGGCGGTAAAACATTTGGGTCTAGAACACTGGTTAAATAAGAATGCCATGTTTTTCCTGACCTGACTTCAATCAGACGTAAAGTTATAAATGGAGTCTTTTTAGTACCAGAACCTAGACTTATCTTCCGGTCTCGCAATCCATAGCTATCTGTAAATACCTCTTCTATTTTAATTGCTGCTCCTTTAAAGCGGGTGTTGCAACAACAAATAAGGGAGGAACGGCAGCAGGAAAGAACGCAAAGTAATGGATTTTCTTTGTAGTTATGGCGCGATAGCCGAAGGCTTAAGCTTCGCTTATCGCAAAGCCCAAAACTCTTATTTTGTCATGGACTTACGGCAACTTTATTATTTAATGGAACTCGACAACTAATTCAGAAAGATTCTTCTGAATCGAGAGAATAATGCTTTCAGCATTTTTCACGGCAACTTTATCCTTTAAAAAACGGCAATCTTTTCCTTGAAGTCACAAGTCATAGAAATGGCTTTTCGGCTAATTTCAATTTTTTTTCTCTAACCCCTTGACACTCCAGTGAACTGGATACTTCAACATGGAGTCAGTTAAGAATTTGGAGTAATCAAATGGAAAATGCCACACTCAAACTGCGCGGGATGAGTTGCGCTTCCTGTGCTAGAAGTATCGAAGATGCTATTAGTTCTGTCCCCGGTGTCAATGAATGTAATGTAAATTTTGGCGCGGAACAAGCAACAGTTAATTATGACCCCAGAAAAACAGATTTACAAACCATTCAAGATGCCGTGGATGCTGCTGGTTATTCTGCTTATCCTCTGCAAGAACAAAATTTAATGGCAGGAGAAGATGATGAAGAAAAAAGATATCGTCAACAAGAATTACAGGATTTACAGCAAAAGGTAACGATAGGTGGCATCATTAGTGCTGTCTTGGTAATTGGTTCATTACCAATGATGACAGGCTTAAATTTACCTTTTATTCCTAGCTGGTTACATAATTCTTGGTTGCAATTATTCTTAACTACTCCTGTACAGTTCTGGTGTGGTTATTCCTTTTATATTAATGCTGGGAAAGCATTCAAACGCCATGCAGCAACGATGGATACTTTAATTGCTTTGGGTACAAGTGCTGCATTTTTCTATTCCCTTTTTGCTACTTTATTTTCTAACTTTTTCATTGCCCAAGGATTAATGCCAGATGTGTATTATGAAACTGCGGCAGTTGTGATTACTTTGATTTTGTTAGGAAGATTATTTGAAAATCGCGCCAAAGGACAAACCTCAGAAGCTATTAGGAAATTAATAGGTTTGCAAGCAAAAACTGCGCGGTTAATTCGTAACGGAAGAGAAGTAGATGTTCCTATTGAACAGGTAGAAATTGGTGATGTAGTTTTGGTGCGTCCAGGGGAAAAAATTCCCGTTGATGGGGAAGTAGTTGACGGGACATCCACCGTTGATGAAGCGATGGTAACAGGGGAAAGTATACCCGTGAAAAAGCAACCAGGGGATGAAGTCATCGGTGCAACTATTAATAAAACTGGCAGTTTTAAATTTCGAGCAACAAGAGTAGGAAAAGATACTGTATTAGCGCAAATTGTGCAGTTAGTACAACAGGCGCAAGGCTCAAAAGCTCCCATTCAAAGATTAGCAGACCAGGTTACAGGATGGTTTGTGCCAGCAGTAATTGCGATCGCTATCCTGACCTTTATCCTCTGGTACAATATCATGGGTAACGTTACCCTAGCATTGATTACCACAGTCGGGGTGTTAATTATTGCTTGTCCTTGTGCGTTGGGTTTAGCCACACCAACCTCAGTGATGGTAGGTACAGGTAAAGGTGCAGAAAACGGTATTCTCATTAAAGGTGCAGAAAGTTTAGAAATAGCACACAAACTGCAAACAATTGTCTTAGATAAAACAGGCACAATTACCCAAGGTAAACCGACAGTTACAGATTTTCTCACAGTTAACGGTACGGCTAACGGCAACGAAATTAAACTTATTGAATTAGCTGCATCTGTAGAACGTAATTCAGAACATCCTTTAGCAGAAGCAGTTGTTAAATATGCCGAATCTCAGCAAATACCATTAGCAGATGTCAGAGATTTTCAAGCTATAGCTGGTAGTGGTGTTCAAGGAATAGTTGCTAACCGTTTCGTGCAAATTGGTACACAAAGATGGATGGAAGAATTAGGGATTGAAACCGCAGAACTCAAAAACCAAAAAGAACGTTTAGAATATTTAGGAAAAACCGCAGTTTGGTTAGCAGTTGATGGTGAAATTAAAGGATTAATTGGGATTGCTGATGCTATTAAACCCACTTCCATCCAAGCGGTAAAAGCATTACAAAAGCTCGGTTTAGAAGTTGTCATGCTGACTGGAGATAACCGCCGCACCGCCGAAAGTATTGCCCGTGAAGTGGGTATTACTAGAGTTTTAGCAGAAGTTAGACCAGATCAAAAAGCTGCCACAGTACAAGCAATACAAGCAGAAGGCAAAATTGTAGCGATGGTGGGTGATGGTATCAATGATGCACCAGCCTTAGCCCAAGCCGATGTGGGAATAGCAATTGGAACAGGTACAGATGTGGCGATCGCTGCTAGTGATATTACTTTAATTTCCGGTGATTTACAAGGGATTGTAACTGCTATTCAACTCAGTCGCGCCACCATTAGAAATATTCGTCAAAATCTGTTTTTTGCTTTTGTTTATAATGTGGCTGGTATTCCTATTGCTGCGGGTATTTTGTTTCCTGTTTTTGGTTGGTTGTTAAATCCAATTATTGCTGGTGCTGCTATGGCTTTTAGTTCGGTTTCTGTGGTTAGTAATGCTCTGCGTTTACGGAATTTTCAGCCTAAATTCTAAAGCAGGTGACAGGGAACAGGTGACAGAGTGAAAAGAGGTGAATTGGTATGTTGAATCAAGTGATGTTTTTTGGAAGTTTGGTGGGATTTGGTTTTTTGTTGGGTGTGTTTTCTGGAATTTTGGTTTAGTTAAGAAATTCAACGCAGATAGTTAATTAATGGAGAGTTTATTATGTTGAGGAAAACAGCTTTTTTGGGTGGTTTGGTTGGTGTAATTTTGGGTTTTTCTGCTGGTGAAGTATTGGCACAATCTGAGCATGAAAATCATTCAGTAGGTACAGTACAAAATAATCAATTTCAAAGAATTGAACAGCCATTAGGTAATAAAGTTGCTGTGACTTTGGGCGGTTTGGGTATTTTGGGTTTACAACTTTGGTGGTTTTTGTTAAGTAAACCTAAGTCGCAAAAAGCTGTTACCGCAAATGGTGATTTTCAGGAAGTAGATATTATTGTTGATGGGTGATATGATCCGAGTCGAATTTTGGTACAAGCGGATAAACCTGTGAGGTTGAAATTTGTACGTAAAGATCCTAGTGGTTGTTTGGAACAGGTGATTATTCCTGATTTTCATATTGCGGCAGATTTACCCGTTAATCAAATCACAACTGTAGAATTTACACCCCAACAACCAGGAACTTATTTATTTAGTTGTGGAATGAATATGTTACGCGGTGAAATTCATGTAGAGGTTTCAGAAAATGAATCAAAAATTAGTGAGGAAGATAAAACCATGATAAAAGAATCTCAAACTCATGCTTTCAATTCAATTAATGAACAGGAAATCATTGTAGAGCAAAAAAGTCAGCAAACTATAGTTATGGTGGATCAGGGTTATGTCCCTAATCGCATAATTGTTAAAGCTGGGAAAAAAGTTAAACTTGATTTTTTGCGGGGTAATTCTAGTAATTGTTTGGCAAAAGTTGTCATTCCTGATTTTGGTATTGCTGCTGATTTACCACTCAATAAATTAACTTCAATTGAGTTTACACCTGAAAAACCTGGTGAATATGCTTTCACTTGTGGAATGAAGATGTTTCGCGGTGATATTTCTGTTCAACCAGCAGATTCATAATAGGATTTTAACGAACCACAGAGGCACAGAGAACACAGAGCAATAAGAGTTTCCGAGATGTTTGGCGTAAGTGCTACATGATCTATTGTTTCACTGTAAATAGTCGGGATTGATAATGATTTTTGGGTAAGTTGAAATTAATTTTTTGTATTAACTACAAAGTTCACAAAGGAAGATGAAATGATTGATGTTGGATTAACTCACATTGCTTTACCTGTATCTAATCTGGAAAAAAGTATTGAGTTTTACGCTACTTATGCTCAAATGCAAGTAGTTCACCGTCGGGTTGATACAAATACCGGAGTTTCTGTTGTTTGGTTAACAGATTATACTCGTCCTTTTGCTGTGGTTTTGATTGAAACTAAGTCAGTAAATACTTCACTTTCTCCCCTTGCACATTTGGGAGTAGGTTGTAAAAGTCGGGAAGCTATGGATGTTTTGTGTGATCAAGCTCGTCAAGCGGGTGTGTTGATAGATGAACCTAAAGATTTTGGTTATCCGGTCGGATATTGGGCGTTTTTACGAGATCCTGATGGTCACACCTTGGAATTATCCTATGGTCAAGAAATTGGTTTGACGGTGGAGCAGGAAAATATTTAGAAAATATTGAGAGTTCTGGTAATATTTTCTTGTCTGCTCCTTTTTATTTGAGATGTGCGATCGCCAAGATGCTGATTATTTGGAAGATTCTACATCAGTTTCTAGGTTCTGTTTCATTGCTGCACCTATGGACTGAACATTGGTTTCTGTACTTTGTAGTAAACTCTGGGCAACATTTGATTGATCATAATGACTGCGATTTTGACTCAGTTTATATTTTCCTTCCAACTTTGTGACAGTCATCTCAAAAGCAATAATTCCATTCATCATTCCCTCGCGGAAGTGATCGGATAAATCTTCCCATTGAGATTTATAGTCAGAGTCATAGGTTTCAATCATTTCATCAATCATTTGATCCATTAATTCTGGCGCATCTTCAAGAGTAATAACTTGAGACAACCCATAAGCGTGTACTGCGATATAGTTCCAAGTCGGTACACTCTCTTTCTTCTCATATAAAGATGGTGAAATATAAGCATGAGGTCCATGAAAAATCGCTAGTGTTTCACCTAAACCAAAACTTTGCCATTGAGAATTGGCCTTTGCAAGATGACCTGACAATTTAACAACACCATTCTCTACTGTCACTACAACGGGAATATGTGAAGCTACAGGAATATCATTCATAATAGATACCACAGTAGCAAAACTATTATCACGCATAAAAGCGACCAGTTTCTCCATGTCATCTTCTCGGAAAGCGGGTGGAACATACATCATGCTGTAACCTCACTGAGATTTATTTGTACATCATCATTAGAAACACTCAGAACTGACCTAGTTCAGCAAGGGAATAAATTTTTTTTCCAACAAAATACTTTTCCTGCTTGACTCTCCACCCAACTGGAGAGTTTAGGATATGATCCAGTTATCATATTTCATTAAGGTTTGCTCAGTATGTTAGCCCAAGCAGAAACAAAACAGATCGGTGTAGTTGCTAAAGAAAGCGGTGTACCTATTAAAACTATTCGCTATTATGAGGAGTTGGGTTTACTCAAACCCTCTGGGAGAACGGAAGGAGGATACAGGTTATTTAATATTGATGTTTTAGAGCGACTACATTTTATTAAACGCGCTCAAAGTTTGGGATTAACTTTATCAGAAATTAAGGATTTTTTGAATGTTCATGATAGCGGTGAATTACCTTGTGTGCATATTAAAATGAAACTGGAAGATAAGGTAAAAGCGATTGATGAACAAATTCAACAATTAATGATTTTGAGGCAAGAATTATCTGGTTTACTCTCTGGTTGGGAAATTAAGCCTGATAATGATCATTCTACCATCTGCCCAATCATTGAACATGAATAATTGCAATTTTAAAGAGTCAGAATATTTTGAATATTTTAATAGATACCCGATTTTTCAATCTCCCAGAAATCGGGTATTTTTTATTTATATGATTTTTAATTTTTAATTATTTCCCTCTTGACTCTCCAGCCCGATGGAGAGTTTAAGCTAATTTTAGGTTGAGGAAAGGAAATAAAAAACCGCCTTCAACTAATCAAAATTTAGCTAAAAAATCAGGAGTTTTCAAATATGACAATACAACTTACTATTCCTAAACTAGCTTGTTCATCTTGCGCGGATGCAGTGACAACAGCAATTAAAAAAGTTGATGCTGCTGCTACCGTGAAAGCTGACACAAAAACCAAAACTGTTAGTGTAGAAACTCAAGCATCAGAGACAGTTGTTAAAGATGCGATCGCCTCTGCTGGTTATCCATCTATCTAGAGTTTTCAAGAGTATATCAACAGTTGGTTCTACTGACTGTTGATAAATATTTACCAATGAAAAATTACTTTGACTCAACTTAATTTACAGGAAATATCGCAAATATGAATCCCACAGAAAGCCAAACTCCAAACCTAGATTTTGAAGATAATTTTCAGGAAGAATTACAGTTAAAACCATCCCAAAAACCTTGGTTGTGGTTATTAACAACTTTACTATTAGTAGGGGGAGGAATTACAGCTTGGCGAGTGCTGACTCCCACTCCCAAACCCCCGGTAGCTACTGCTGCTGCACCTCCTGGAGTCCCAGTCAAATTATCCACCTTACCAGTAACAAAAATTGAACAAAGTTCAAATTTTATTGCTAATCTTCAATCACGTCGTTCAGTAAATTTACGTCCCAGAATTCAAGGACAAGTTAGCCAAATTTTTGTCAAAGCAGGAGATGAAGTAAAAGCAGGAACACCAATTTTACAAGTAGATGCTGAAGAAAAAAAAGTAGAAATTAGCGGGATGGATGCAGCAGTATTAGCAGCACAGTCGCAATTAGAAAATGCCAAAGCTACCCTGAAATCTATAGAAGCTGAACGGTTATCAAAACAAGCTGATGTCAAACTAAATGAATTAGACTATCAAAGATATTCTTACCTTGCTAACGAAGGTGCAATATCTCGTCAAACTCAGGATCAATATGCAAACAAACTAGCCACAGCGAAAGCCAGTTTGAACGCCATTGATGCTCAAATTCAAGCCCAAAAAGCTGCCATTTCTCAAGCCCAAAAAACCGTACAACAAGCTCAAGCAGCTACCAAACAACAACAAGTTCAATTAAAATATTATCAAATCACTGCTCCCTTTACTGGGAAGGTGGGAGATATCCCCATTAAAATTGGTGACTTTGTAGATACTTCCACACAATTAGCAACAATTACCGAAAATCAAACATTAGAAGTTAATATTTCCGTACCCGTGCAACAAGCGACCAGGTTACGTCCAGGAATGACATTACAACTAATAGATGAACGGGGTAAAAATATCGGTAGTAGTCGGATATTTTTCATCGCTGCTAACACAGCTAACGATACACAATCAGTCTTAGTAAAATCACTATTTGATAATTCTCGCAGACAATTACGAGCAGATCAACTTATTAAAGCCAAAGTAATTTGGGAACAACGCCCAGGAGTATTAATTCCCACTACAACCGTCGTCCGTTTAGGTGCAGAAACCTTCGTTTATGTTGCCGAAAAATCACCAGATCAAAAACAATTAATAGCTAAACTCAAACCAGTAAAACTAGGAAACATTCAAAATAATCAATATCAAATTCTCAAAGGTTTATCACCAGGAGAAAAAATAGTTATTTCTGGGTTACTCAATTTAAAAGATGGAACTCCAATTATCCCTGAGTAGGTGACAGGTGACAGATTGAAAAATCTCTTTAAGAGGATGTTTTAAAAGTTTTTAATGTATAAATAAACCCCTCTCCAAACCTCTCCCCGACCCCTCCCTACTGCCCTACAGGGGAGGGAAAAGGAGCAGCTTTTATTACTGGAGAGGCTTTGAAACCCCCATTCCCTGGTAGGGAAGGGGGGCAAAGGGGGGTTAGGTTTCTGGAGATTATCGGTTTCATCTAATACTTTTCAAACAACCTCTAAAACTCTCTTACCTTCATGCTTCATTCTTTCTTTACTCCTCTGCGCCTTTGCATCTTTGCGTGAGAAAAAAAACCTAATTCATTTACCCAAAAACAAATAAATTCATGTTTGCAAACTTCTTCATCAAACGCCCAGTATTTGCTATAGTCTGCGCTTTAGTAATGCTCATTGTAGGAATCATCAGCATTCCCATCCTACCAGTAGAACAATACCCCGATATAAGTCCCGTACAAATTAACGTCACCGCCAATTATATTGGTGCTAACGCCCAAGTTGTGGAAGAAACCGTCACCACAGTTTTAGAACGCCAAATTAATGGTGTCGAAGGCTTAAAATATATCACCTCCACCAGCAGCAGTGACGGTACAAGCAACATCACCGTTACCTTTGATCAAGGATATGATATTGATACTGCGGCCGCAGATGTGCAGAATCGAGTTTTGTTAGCAGAACCAAAATTACCCGAAGTAGTCCGCCAAACAGGGGTTTCTGTGACAAAACAATCTAGTGGTATCGTCTTAGCAATGGCTTTGTATAGTGAAGGTGATAAATACGATGACACCTTTATCAGTAATTACGCTGACCTTTATGTTTTAGATCGCCTCAGAAGAATCAAAGGAGTGGGTAACATTGCCACCTTTGGCGATCGCCGTTATGCAATGCGGTTATGGCTAGACCCTACCCAACTTGCTAACCGCAAACTTACCACAGAAGATGTAATTAACGCCATTCATCAACAAAACCTACAGTTAGGGATCGGCAGTATTGGACAACCACCCGCACCTAACGGACAAATGTATCAAATTGAATTGCAAACCCAAGGACGATTAAAAGAAGCTGATGAATTTGCAAACATCGTCATCAAAGCAGGTACAGATGGAACAATAGTTAAGTTAAAAGATGTCGGTCGTGCGGAACTGGGAGCAGAAAATTACAGTTCCTTTGCTCGTTATAGTGGTAATGTTGCCGTTGGTTATCAAATTCTACAAATTCCTGGCAGCAATGCTTTAAAAATTGCCAATGCTGTAAAAGCAGAAATGGAACAAATTGCAAAGGACTTTCCACCAGGATTGAAATATGAATTTCCCTACGATTCCTCATTATTTGTAGAAGCATCTCGCCAAGAAGTTGTCAAAAATTTATTGGAATCTATTGCGCTGGTTGTCTTAGTAATTTTTGTGTTCTTACAAGACTGGCGCACTACCCTAATTCCCGCAATTACAATTCCGATTTCTTTAATTGGGACATTTGCCTTTGTTAAGGTTTTCAATTTTTCACTTAACAGCTTGACTTTATTTGGTTTAACTTTAGGATCGGGGATGGTGGTAGACGATGCAATCATAATTGTCGAACAAATTAACCGCTTTATCCAAGATAAAAAAATGAATCCCCGACAAGCAGCTACTGAATCAATGAAAGAACTGTTTGGAGCGGTAATTGCCACCTCCCTTGTACTCATGGCTATGTTTATTCCTGTGGGATTCTTCCCTGGAACAACGGGACAACTATATAAACAATTTGCCCTAACAATTGTTTTTTCAATCATAATTTCCACTTTTATTGCTATTACCTTAACTCCTGCTTTGTCGGCTATGTTGTTGCGGAAAACAGAAACACCACACGGTTTATTAGGCTGGATTTTTGGAGCAATTAATTGGTTACTTGACGGGATACAAAAGGTATATCAACAAATTCTCAAGTTACTCATTCACTTAAAATTTGTTGTTTTATTGTTATTTATTGCCTCTTTATTATGGACAGGTTGGTTATATTTGCGTGTTCCCACAGCATTTTTACCAGAAGAAGACCAAGGTTATTTTATTAATTTAGTCCAAGGTCCAGACGGAACTTCACTCAACTACACCCGTGAAGTTGCCAAACAAGCAGAAAAAGAACTTTTGAACATCCCAGAAATTGAAGGTACTTTTGCAATGGGTGGTGTAGGTTTTAGTGGTAATACTCCCAACAGAGGTTTAATATTTGCACCGTTAAAATCTTGGGATGTGCGAAAAACAGCCGCACAAACAGCATCAGCAATTGTGAATCAAGCTAGAGGTAAACTTATCAATATTAAAGACGCTTTTGTATTTGCGGTTAACCCTCCCACCATTCAAAGTTTAGGGAGTGTGGGCGGTTTTGTATTTCAATTGCAAGATAGAGGAGATAGAAATAATAGCGATATTAATAACTTAGTTAAAATCAGCCATGATTTGATCGGTAAAGCAAATCAAACCCCAGGATTACAAGGAGTATTTAGCACCTATACCGCTAACGCACCCCAGTTATTAATAGAAGTTGATCGGGAAAAAGCCGAAGTTTTACAAGTTCCAGTGAGAGATATTTTTAGCACCTTACAAACTTTCATTGGTTCACGCTACGTTAATGATTTTAATGCTTTTGGTCGCACCTACCGAGTTTATGTACAAGCGGATCAACAATTTCGCGCTAACCCAGAAGATATCAGCCAATTATATGTACGTTCAGGCAAGGGTGAAATGATTTCTCTTAATAGTTTGGTGACAGTAAAACCAACCACTGGACCACAAACAATTAATCATTATAACCTCTATCGTTCCATAGAAATTAATGGTGCTGCTGCACCTGGTTTTAGTTCTGGACAAGCAATAGAAACAATGAAAAATTTAGCTGCTTCTGTTTTACCTAAAAACATGAGTTATGAATGGTCAGGTATTACTTTAGAAGAATTAGAATCTGGCGGACAAGCACCTATTATATTCGGTTTAGGAATTTTCTTTGTGTTCCTAGTCCTGGCTGCTCAATACAATAATTTTATTGACCCCTTAATTATTTTATTGTCAGTTCCCTTAGCAGTTTTAGGAGCATTGTTAGCCGAATCCTGGCGCGGTTTATATAACGATGTTTACTGTCAAGTTGGGTTAGTAATGTTAATTGGTTTAGCTAGTAAAAATGCGATTTTAATTGTTGAATTTGCTAACCAATTACGCGAACAGGGATTTTCAATTACTAAAGCTGCTGTCAAAGCTTCTGGTGAAAGATTAAGACCAATTTTGATGACTGCAATTTCCACTTTATTGGGAATTTGGCCTCTAGCTGTCGCTACTGGAGCAGGTTCAGCTAGTCGTCAATCTTTGGGTACTGCGGTTTTTGGGGGAATGTTTGTTGCTACTTTCTTGAGTTTATTTGTAGTACCTATTTTGTATATCATCATTACTCAAATTCGCTCACTTTTTATAAGTAGATCAAAAACCAGACATCAAGTAGGTGAATTAGCAAAAACATCAGGAGTTGATGTACTTTCCTAACAATGAGCGGGAATTCTGTATTCATCCGTGTTAAGTCAATTCGCTGTAACGTTTACCCACTGGACAATTCAAGCAGTTGGTTTCATCACATAAACAGCAGATAGTTAAGGCACTATCCTTCGTTTTTGTCAGTGAAAACAAGATTTGGTTAGTGATACGACACAAATGTAGACGGTTTTTTGAAGATAGAGAAGCGATCGCTTCCTCAAGTGCTAAGAGCCGGACTTGATGGATCTTTCCCACCATAGCTTCCCCTTCTTGGGTTAATTTCAACTCCACCGCTCTGCGATCGACAGAGCAACGTTCACGCAGAATCAATCCTTGTTTCTCCAGTCGTTCTACAAGCCTTTCACCAAGGACAAGGACGCGGTGGGAAATTGTTATGCTACATAGAAGAAACCCTGAAGGCGCGTGGTGGAAGAATGCTGATGGTGGAAACGTTAGCAAGCTTCGATCGCACGAGAAAGTTTTACGCGAAGTGCGGTTATGAGGAAGAGGCTTGCATTCGGGACTTCTACACAACGGGCGCTGATAAGATTGTGTTTCGTAAAGTGTTAAATGCCGACTAGCAAGTTACAAGTGAAAATCAGCAATATTTAGAAGCACGTTTATTGAAAAAATAGACGTGCATTTTGCACTGATGAAATGAAAAAATAACTAATAATTTCTTCTATTTCCTATTGACTCTCCAGCCAAATGGAGAATTTAAACTAATTTTATGTTGAGTAAATAACTCATAAATTCACTAATGGAGGAACATCAATGAATCGCTTTATTAATGCAGTTGCTATTACTGCTCTTTTAGTAATTGCTCAAGGTTGTGCATCATTACCAAAAGCTGAAGAAAAAGCCATATCAGCCAGTACACATCAACATCAAGAACCTGCAAAAACCGCAAGTCATCATGAAGAACATTCAACAGGTAGTGCGGTTCATGGAGAACACAAAGTATCCACTCAAGCAAAATTGAAAGTTCCCAGTAACATTATCCCAGATATCAATATTCCCATATTTATTGAAGTACAAGATTTAAAAGGAAACCCAGTTTCTCAGTTTGACACTTTCCAAGAAAAACTGATGCACTTAATTGTTGTTAGTGATGATCTTCAGTTTTTTAGTCATCTCCATCCCACATATCAAGAGAATGGACGGTTTAAAGTTAATACAAGTTTTCCCCAAGCGGGAGGTTATACACTTTTTAGTGATTATAAACCTACTGGTCAATCAGAACAAATTTCTGTATTAAAAGCGGATTTTCCAGGAAATACTATTGCTACACCAGCAATTAATTTTAATCGTCAGAAAACTTTTCATGATACTAAAGTCAATCTTGAAAAGTTTTCTGACAATGCTGTAAGAGCAGGTGAAGAAGTAACTTTAATGTTTAAATTACAAGACGCTGGTAATAATCAACCTCTAACAGATTTACAACCCTATTTAGGAGAAAAAGGACATTTAGTAATTTTACGACAGTCAAAATCTTTAACCGCAGCAGATTATATTCACGCTCACGCTCTCAAAAATACACCAACTGGAGAAGTTCATTTTATCACCAGTTTTCCCCAACCAGGAAAGTATAAACTTTGGGGTCAGTTCCAACGCAATGGCAAAATCATTACTGCTGATTTTTGGATCAATGTTATTTAATTTGTTTGATTCTGTTTACTTAAATCGAGCAGTAAGAAAATATCTCAATCTTGAATTTTACAGAGTTAATCAGAGGAGATTTTTATGAATATCAGAGAAAAGTTAGAGCAGCAATTTATATCAACTTCTGATTCTCAAACACCATTTTATCGTCCATTGTTCATGCAATTACCATTTTTGAAATTTTGGAGATGGTTTGTAGATTTTCTCTACCGACAACCAGAACCACAAGTTTGGGAAAGACGCGATCGCCACGGTAATGTCTGGTGGTTTGCTTATGATCCAGCAACAGGTCAATCTGCTTATTTAGCATCTGAACAAGAAGTTATGATATGGATTGAGCAAATTTATCATCAAAAAAGTCTAGGTTCTCACAAACAGATATGGTATTGAGTTAGGTCGAGGGGGAGATAATACTCCCCCTCGACCTAACTTACTACCTTAATCAACTGCAATAACTCTTCGATTGACGTGTTCTACCCTGATTTCATGCTAGATGTCGCTTGTAGAGAAGCAGAAAAAGTAATTTGTGATCAAACTTTTTTTGCTTTAGATGAAAAAAAATATCAAGAATTTATTGATATTTTAGATGCACCACCTAAAGCAGATGAGGAACTACGTAAGTTTTTGGCTGCTAAATCACCTTGGGATTAAGAATGGCACAGACGAAAATTATAGAAGCTCCTCAACCAATTAATTCTAGCCATGATATATCACCATTCAAATCAAGGTCAGAAACTTTAAATAATTGGTTGAGGGAAAAAGCTTTAAAGAATGAGGGGGATACTGCTAGAACTTATGTAGTAATTTGTGAAAACAAAGTAATCGGTTATTACTGTTTGGCAAGTTCTGGTGTATATCACTCAGTGGCTATTAGAAAAGTCAAGCAAAATGCACCAGATCCAGTGCCTTGTATGATCATTGGTAGGTTAGCTGTTGATGAACAATGGGAAGGGAAAGGTATAGGATCTGGTTTACGAAGAGATGCAATTTTTCGGGTTTTACAAGCATCTAAAATTGTAGGAATACGATGTATTTTAGTTCACGCTAAAGATGAAGAAGCTAAACAATTTTATTTAAAACATAAATTTAAGCCCTCACCGATAGAACCTTTAACATTAATGTTGCCTTTACAAGATATTGTTGCAAACCTTTAATAACAAAAAATATTTTTTGTTTTAATTGAATACCATAAAAACGCTGTAATTTAACGACGCTTGGTGTGCATGGGCGTTGTTATGCGGCGCTCGCTCACTAGCTGCCGCTACCGCGATACACTCGTGTTTTCAGGATGCCAATCTGCTCGGTTCAGGCAATAAACAAAACAGTCATCGTCGCCAAACCTTCGTGGTTCAACAAATTGGAAGCCAAGACGTTCATAGAAGCGGTGAGCGCGAGTATTGCTGGCAAGTGGATCGATGAGGACAGTCGTCACACGCGGGTCGGCAAAACATCGAGCTAGGGCAAGCTGCATCATTCTTGTGCCGTAGCCTTTGCCCAAATCTGTTTCTTCCCCAATCCAGATATCAATGGCACGAAGATCCGGTGCTACATCGCCCCAATAATGGCTTTCCTCACGCGCTGGATCGATAATTTGGACAAATCCAATGGGACGACCCTTGATCTGGGCAATTAGTTGCTCTCTCCAGTCAGGATTGCGACTCAGTTCTACCTCCCAATACCAATCATCGTTGGGGTCTGCGGCAATGACATGAGGTTGTTGATCCCAGTGTTGCAGCAGGTTCAAGTCAGCAGGGGTGGCAGGGCGTAGATTAATCATCACTATATAAGCCTCGTCCGCCAAAATATTTTTTCATAAAAACTGGAGATTAACATATTACATAGCGTTGTAATAGTTACTAAAAATATAGTCAAATATTTCTAGCTTGGTAAGGAACCTACACCTTACAGGGCTAACTACAAGCCTCTCTACTGAGTTTCTATCAAAGATAG